>NZ_JACARZ010000063.1:0-132824 GCF_013386315.1 Pseudomonas sp. P7779
ACGCAGGTATTGCGGAGCGGCGGCCCGCGGAGCAATGCCGTTTGGTGGACTTTGCCGCTTTTGCAAAGTGACTCGCTGTAAGAGCGAAACCATACGCCGCCGTTACCCAAATAACGGATATGTACCCAATCACTGAGCTGGCTTGCAGGCCATGGCATCAGGTTTTTGCAGCCAACTCCCGCAGCACCTTGAGCAATGTGGTCTCACCCTTAACCACGTCCGCCTGCTCAAAGCAGATCCAACCTTCGTTAAACCCATCAATCATGCGCATGCGCGGCATTGGATTCTGCGCGCCATGCTCACGAAACATCGGCTCCCACGCATCGCGAGGCACCACCTGTGCTGTCACACCACGACCAAGCACTTCGGTCAACGTGCGAGCGATGTCGTTCGGGCTGACCCATTGGCCTTCCAGCTCAACTACCCGACGCCCGCTCCAGTGTTGCTGCAACAATTGCGCAGCGAGGCGGCCGACGTCGGCGGTGGCGATCATCGGTACGGTCTTATCCAGCGGTTGCAGGAAGCTGTGGATCACTCCGTGTTCGCGGGCGGTGGCTACGTCGTAGGCGGCGTTTTCCATGAACCAGCCCGGACGCAAAAAGGTCACCGGCACGTTCAACGCGCTCAGCGCCTGTTCCATCAAGGTGCGTTGGGTCAGCAGATTCAGGTGCTCGGCCTGGGCGCCGATGGTCGACAGGCAAACAACTTTCTGCGGGGCCGCAGCTTCAATGGCCTGAGCGACGGCGGCAATCACCTTGCGCGCCTCGGGAAAACCCGGCTCCGGGTCGAAATCCGAAGGCGGCAGGATGAACACGCCGGTGGCACCCTTGAATGCTTCAGTGAGGGCCGCAGCGTCGTCCATATTGGCGATGGCGACCTCGCAACCAAGGGCGGCCCATACGGCGCCTTTGCCGGCATCGCGAATGACTGCGCGCACGGGTTGACGATCGTTGAGGAGAAAGCGCGCGAGGGCGCCGCCAACTTTGCCTGTGATTCCGGTGATGACATACATGGTGTTTACGCCTGTTGTTCCAATGTGTGGATCAAGCATAAACACCGCCCTGGATTGACAGAATAGCGATCCCGTCACTGCATCAGTGACTCAGAATCATGAATCACTCAGTGGTGGCAATCGGCGTTTTACCGGGGTTTTCTTGACGATGGCGGTGTTGGTTTCGGCGTAAGCGTTGAGCTTATCCAGCAGTGTGTCGAGTTGGTCCATGGTGCGCACATGCAGGCGTGCGATGAAGCAGTCATCGCCGGTCACTTTGTCGCATTCGGTGAACTCGGGGATCGCCTGGATCTGGCGCTCCACCTCCTGCAGTTTCCCGGGCAAAGGGCGAATGCGCACGATGGCTTGCAGCAGATAGCCAAAATGCTTGGGGTCAATGTCCACGGTGTAGTTCTTCAACACGCCACGATCTTCCAGCCGTCGCAGCCGCTCGCCGACGCTGGGGGAGGACAGGCCGGTGATACCCGCCAAGGCCTTGAGGGACAGGCGCGAATCGTCCATCAGCGCGGCGATCAGTTGTTGGTCAATGCTGTCAATCATGGTCGCTCCGAAAGCGATTGCTCAGGTTTGCCTAATAAGAATAGGCGAAATGCAAGGTTTGCCTTATTTAGAATCTGGAGTCGCTACAGGCCAGATTGCCATAATTGAGCCTCACTTGAGGAGCTCAATCATGGACAAATCCATACGTCGCGGTTCATGGGAAATGGTCGCCGCCATGCTCATATCCGGCACCATCGGCTGGTTCGTGCTGGTATCGGGGGTGCCGGTGGTCGAAGTGGTGTTCTGGCGTTGCGTGATCGGCGCGCTGACGTTGCTGGTGGTGTGCTGGCTGCTCGGCTATCTGCGCCTGGACTTGCTGGACTACCGCAAACTCGGGCTGGCGATGCTCAGCGGCGTGGCGATCGTGGGCAATTGGTTGCTGCTGTTCGAGTCCTACGCCAGGGCATCCATTTCCATCAGTACAGCGGTGTATAACGTGCAGCCGTTTATGTTGGTGATGCTGGCGGCAGTGTTCCTGGGCGAGAAAATCACCGTGCAGAAGCTCGCCTGGCTGAGCGTGGCGTTCGTGGGAATGCTGGCGATTGTCACTGCCCATGGCGATCAGTCAAATACCGGGGACGACTATCTGGTGGGCGTGGCATTGGCGCTGGGCGCGGCGCTTTTGTACGCGATTGCCGCCCTGATCATCAAGCGCTTGAAGGAGGTGCCGCCGCATTTGATGGCGTTGATCCAGGTGACCACAGGCGCCTTGCTGCTGGCACCGCTGATGCAGTGGCACAGCCTGTCTGCATCGATGGATGCTTGGGCGGCATTGCTGACCTTAGGCGTGGTGCATACCGGCTTGATGTACGTGCTGCTGTATGGCGCGATCCAGAAGTTGCCGACGGCAATCACCGGGGCGCTGTCGTTTATCTACCCGATTGCGGCAATCTTTGTCGACTGGATTGCCTTTGGGCATCGCCTGGGCTGGTTGCAATGGCTGGGCGTGGCGGCGATTTTGCTGGCGGCGGCGGGATTGCAGCGGGGTTGGTGGTGGCGTTCGAAAACAGTGATGAGCGTCACGCCGTAGCATGACGCTCACCGGCGACTCAATGTGCGCCGCGCGGGATGGTCTTGAGCAGGTCATCCGGGCTGATATAACCCACCACGCTGCCCGGTTGCGGCAGGCCGAGGATGTGGCCCTTGATCTTGCCGATCACGTGCATCTCGCAAGGCTTGCAGTCGAACTTCAGCGTCAGCACTTCGTCGCCGTGGATCAACTGCATCGGCGCGACCTTGGTCTTCACCCCGGTCACCCCCTTGGCCTGTTTGGGGCACAGGTTGAACGAGAACCGCAGGCAGTGCTTGGTGATCATCACCGGCACTTCGCCAGTTTCTTCGTGGGCTTCGTACGCCGCGTCGATCAGTTGCACACCATGGCGGTGATAGAAGTCGCGAGCCTTCTGGTTGTAGACGTTGGCCAGGAACGACAGGTGCGATTCCGGATACACCGGCGGCGGCGTGGTTTCCGCCTTGCGGCCGCCCCGTGGATGGGACTGGATACGCGCCTCGGTCAGCGCCTCGATCACTTCACGGCGCAGGGCCTTGAGCTGCGAGTTCGGGATGAAGAACGCCTGCGGCGCATCCAGCTCGATCGCAGTGGCGTGGTACTGCGTGGTGCCCAGTTGGCCCAGCAGGTCGCGCAGGGTTTCCAGGGCCTGTTCCGGCTTGTTGGCCACGCCAAACGGGCCGGGCAGGGCAACGCTGGCGCTGATGCCTTCTTCGCTGGTGACGGTCAGTTCCAGGCGATCTTCCTGCAGGCGAGCCGCCCATGACACGCCGATCCGGCGTTCGGCGGAAGTCTTGAGCAGCGCCTGTTGCCAGTTATGGTCCAGGTTGCGGTTCAACGGATGGTTCGGGCGCAGTTGGTGCAAGCCTGCCGGCATCTCGTTGGGTTCGACGCGGTAGCGATAGCGCTTCTCGCCGTCTTCTTCGAACTCACCTTTTGGCTCGGCAATGTTGGCGCGGAAACCCACCACTTCACGCTTGATCAGCACATTGAGGCCG
The DNA here is from genome assembly GCF_013386315.1 of Pseudomonas sp. P7779. Taxonomy (NCBI): domain Bacteria; kingdom Pseudomonadati; phylum Pseudomonadota; class Gammaproteobacteria; order Pseudomonadales; family Pseudomonadaceae; genus Pseudomonas; species Pseudomonas sp. P7779. Next base: position 3,560 of record NZ_JACARZ010000063.1, read on the forward strand.
TCGCCGTTGGACAGCGGCTCATGGGTGATCACTTGCAAGTCACGCTTGCCGGCTTTTTCCACCACACCCACCGGCAGGCCGGTAAAGGTTGGGGTGTCGAAGGCGCCGATGTCGACCTTGCGGTCGGTGACGAAGTAGTCGGTGCTGCCACGGTGGAAGGTCTTTTCCGGGTCCGGCAGGAAGAAATGCGCGGTGCGGCCGCTGGAGGCGCGAGCCAGGTCCGGGCGGTCTTCAAGAATCTCGTCCAGGCGCTGGCGGTAATAGGCGGTGATGTTCTTCACATAGCCCATGTCCTTGTAGCGGCCTTCGATCTTGAACGAACGCACGCCGGCATCCACCAGGGCGCGCAGGTTGGCGCTCTGGTTGTTGTCTTTCATCGACAACAGGTGCTTTTCAAAGGCAACCACACGGCCTTGGTCATCCTTGAGGGTGTAGGGCAGGCGGCAGGCCTGGGAGCAATCGCCACGGTTGGCGCTGCGGCCATTCTGGGCGTGGGAGATGTTGCACTGGCCGGAGAAGGCCACGCACAAGGCACCGTGGATGAAGAACTCGATGGCGGCATCGGTTTCATCGGCAATCGCACGGATTTCCTGCAGGTTCAGCTCACGGGCCAACACCAGCTGCGAAAAACCGGCCTGGTCGAGGAACTTGGCCCGGCCCAGGGTGCGGATGTCGGTCTGGGTGCTGGCATGCAGTTCGATGGGCGGGATATCCAGCTCCATCACCCCCAGGTCCTGGACGATCAGCGCGTCGACGCCGGCATCGTAGAGCTCGTGGATCAGCTTGCGCGCCGGCTCAAGCTCGTTGTCGTGCAGGATCGTGTTGATGGTGGTGAACACCCGCGCGTGGTAGCGCCGGGCGAACTCCACCAACTGCGCGATATCGCTCACGTCGTTGCAGGCGTTATGGCGCGCGCCGAAACTCGGGCCGCCGATGTACACGGCGTCGGCGCCATGCAGGATGGCCTCGCGGGCGATGGCAACATCGCGCGCAGGGCTGAGCAATTCCAGGTGATGCTTGGGCAAGGACATAGTTTTTTTAGTCAGGCTTGTCACGGAGGCGGGCATTGTAGCTGCGAAATGCGCTATCGACATCTATCAAGCCCCAGGTGTGCTCCCAAATTGGAATGCACTCAACGGTGGGAGCCGGGCTTGCCCGCGATGCAGACACCGCTGTGTATCAGTGACACCGCGGCGATCCCATCGCAGCCTCGCTGGGGCTCGACAGCTCCCACATCTGATCATCGTTGGTTGATATAGAGCGTTTGGCTCAGCCCTTGGCGGCCATCGCAGTGACTTCAACCCGCATGCCTTCGACGGCCAGGGCGGCAACACCAACCGCCGCACGCACCGGCCAAGGCTTAGCGAAGTAGCGCTTGTAGACTTCATTGAAAGCGGCGCGGTCGGCCATGTCGGTCAGGTAGATGGTCAGGTGCATGACCCGGTCAATCGAACTGCCGGCACGTTCGAGCGCAACCTTGAGGGCTTGCAGGGTGCATTCGCTTTGCAGGGTGATGTCGCCAAGCTCCAGGCTGCCGTCGGCGCGGGTAGGGATTTGCGTGGAGACGAGGATGCCGTTGAAGCCGATGACGTCGGAAGAGATGGAGTCCGGGTCGAGATCGGGGGTGAAGGCGAGGTCGTGGTTGGCCATGGGATTCCCTTGGGTGACGTCAGAAAGAAGGCCGATATGGTCCCCGAAAAAAAGGCCCGGGGCAAACCCGGGCCTTTTCGGCGAAGCAGCAAGGTAAAACGAAAGTCCACGATCAACCGTGTTTGTTTAACTAGTCTGTTGTTTCGTGGATAGTTTAATTGCCAATAGTTGCGTGCGCAGGTGCACTGCCGATTAAACTCGATTAATTAAAATTCACTGTGCACATGCGCACGCTGCTGTAGTTTTAACCCTGTCTTAGCCGCTCTGCTTCGACAACATCCTTTGGTTTGCCGCCGCAGTCTCTGCGGCGGATTTTTTATGGGCGCTGATGTATATATATTTAACTTATTTATAAAGTGGCACTTTGATAGTTGGTTGAATCAAACTATCAGTACACCAAGAGAGGCTTGTGCCTGCCCCATTTCGCACAACTGCTATGCAAGATGAGGGATTAATCCACCGCCGCTGAATGCCTATAGTTCTTTCACCGCCGCAGCGCCCCACGGGGCATGCGAAATCCAGTCGTAGATTGAGGTGATCATAATGAATAGCGAATTCAAGCCTGACGTGGCCGATACCCAACCGCAGCAACTGCTCGATGCCGAATACTTTGAATACAGCAAGGCCGCCAATCCCATCAGCGCCAACCTGATCACGCGCATTCCCTATCACAGCTTCCCGGCCTCGCTGTACGACAGTGGGCCCTCTCGGGTAGTGCCGCTGGACCTCAGCGATGCCTTGGGTTGCGAAGGTCCGGCCACCGGTCCGGGGCTGTGTGCGAACTTCATTCGCCTGAACGCCGGCGATACGCTGGAACTGCACCCCAACGCCACCTCACAGGTGTTTTATGTCATCGCCGGGCAGGGCAGTGTGGTTCAGGGCGCGCACCGCATCGACTGGACCAAAGGCTGCTTCATTGCGCTGCCAGGTCTGCAGCAAGCGCGGTTCAGCGCATCAGAGGATGCGCGCCTGTATTACGTCCACGATGAGCCGCTGTTGCGTTACCTGGGCGTGATCCGCAGTGCCGATCGCTTCGTGCCGACGCTGTATCCCGCGGAGCTGGCCAACGCAAAACTGCGGGAAGCGGCCGATGATCCCCGCGCCCAGGACCGTAGCCGTATCAGCATCCTGCTGGGCAATCGCAACTTCCCGCAGACTCGCACCGTGACCCATGTGCTGTGGGCGATGTACGGCATCCTGCCGCCGGGGTCGATTCAGAAGCCCCACCGACACCAGTCGATTGCGCTGGATTTCATCATTGATTGCCCCAAGGGCTGCTATTCGCTGGTGGGCACCGAACTGGACGCCGATGGGCAGATCCGCAACCCGGTGCGGGTCGACTGGTCGCCGGGCCTGGCGTTCGTGACGCCGCCAGGTTACTGGCATGCCCACTTCAATGAGTCCGACACGGAAGCCTTCCTGATTCCGATCCAGGATGCGGGGCTGCAAACCTATCTGCGGTCGCTGGATATCCGCTTCAGCTGAGACGTTTCCAGTGCGGTGTTTCGCCCAGTTGCTCGACGATAAAGTCGATGAAGCACCGCACTTTGGAAGACACGATGCGCTTGGGTGGATAAACGAACCACACCGCCGATTCACGGCCTGCGATGCGGATATCCCACTCAGGCAACCACACCAGCAACTCGCCGGTTTCAATGGGTTTGGCTACCAGCCAGTCGGGCAGCAAGGCAAATCCCAGGCCCTGTTGTGCGGCGATCAATTGTGCGTCCAGGTCGTTGATCCGGATGCTGTCTTTATGCACCAGCGGTGACACCTCACGCCCGTTGGCAAATGCGCTGTCAGCCGCCCCCAGAATCGCCGGCATGGCAGCCAGGTCGGCAGGGTTGACCGGCGCCGGATACTCCCGGCAAAACGCCGGGCTGGCCACCAGCCGGTAGCGCTCATCGCAGATCTTGCGTGCCTTCAACGTGGAATCCGCCAGGGTGCCAATGCGGATCGCCAGGTCCGCGCCGGCATGAATCAGGTTGACGTGGCTGTCGTCCAGCACCAGTTCCAGCTTGATCTGCGGGTAGCGGGCCAGGAAGGCATTCAAGGTGGGAAGGATATGGTGGCGGGCAAAGGCGGGCGGCAGGTTGAGCTTGAGCACGCCCCGTGGTTGTTCGTTCAGCGCGGAGGTGGCGGCCTTGGCTTGTTCGAGTTCATCCAGTACCCGGCGTGCGTGCGTCAGGAATGTCTGGCCACCCTCGGTCAGGTGCAGCGTACGGGTAGAGCGGTTGAACAAGGCGATGCCGAGGTCCTGTTCAAGGTCCTTCACGTAGCGTGAAACCGTGGAAGCCTTGATGCCAAGCCGGTCGGCGGCACGGGAGAAGTTATTGCCCTCGGCGGCTTCGACAAAGGCGGTTAACGCAGCGAAGTAATCCAAGGGCGGCCTCGATCTTGACGGTGGGTTGCCTGGCCTACAGCGGCGTCAGCACATTCATCACGGTGTCCAGCGCCACCCGGGTATCGTCCAGTTGCACCAGGGAGGCATGCCGCGCGCCGAGGGCGTCACGGTTCTTGATCGCGGTGAGGATCGCTTTGTGCCGGGGCAGGCTGAGGCCCTGGATGTCGGGGCGACGGTTGGTGATGTTGATGGACTCGCGAAGTGGCAGCGACAGCATATTGCACATGTAGGCCAGCAAGTCGTTGCGGGTCGCATCGGCAATCGCCCGGTGGAAGTCCAGGTCGGCCTGCAGCAACGTTTCGTGGGTATTGGCGGTTTCCATGCCGAGGTAGGCTTTTTCGATGGTGGCGATGTCGGCGTCGGTGGCGGTGGTCGCGGCCATCGCGGCGATTTCCGGCTCGAGGATCCGGCGCACACCGGCCAGGGTGTTGAAAAACTCGCTGTGGGGTGTCGACTGCATCAGCCAGGTCAGCACGTCCGGGTCCAGCAAGTGCCACTGCACCCGTGGGCGCACCACGGCGCCAACCTTGGGCTTGGAAATCACCAGGCCCTTGGCGCTCAGCACCCGGGTCGCCTCACGCAATACCGAGCGGCTGACCTTGTACTCCTCGCACAAGGTGGCCTCCATGGGCAACCGTTCTTCCGGCTTGAAGCGCCCGGAAACGATGTGCATGCCCAAGTCCTGAACGATTTGGGCGTGCATGCTCTTGCGCGGCTTGGTCGGCTGCTGATCCATAACAGGGAGGCTACTCTGGCGAAATACGCGGCATCATAGCATTGCTCCCGTCCCAATTAGTGGGAATGACGCGGCACTTCGGCGCCACGGCAGCCCACCAGGAAGTCGAAGTCGCAGCCCTGGTCTGCCTGTAATACGTGGTCGATGTACAGCTGCCGGTAACCCCCGACAATCAGTTGCTCGGGCGGCGCAAGGTCGGCCATGCGGGCCGCCAGTTCGGCGTCCGGGATGTCCAGGTGCAGGCGGCCATTGGCGCAATCGAGTTCGATCCAGTCGCCTTCCTTGACCGTCGCCAACGGGCCGCCGGCCGCCGCTTCCGGGGCCACGTGCAACACCACGGTGCCGTAGGCCGTGCCGCTCATGCGCGCATCGGAAATCCGCACCATGTCGGTCACGCCCTGGGCCAGCAGTTTGGCCGGCAAGCCCATGTTGCCGACTTCCGCCATGCCCGGATAACCCTTGGGCCCGCAGTTTTTCATCACCAGGATCGAGTTGGCATCCACGTCCAGTTCCGGGTCGTTGATCCGTGCCTTGTACATGTCGAAGTTCTCGAACACCACGGCACGCCCGCGATGCTGCATCAGTTCGGCACTGGCAGCCGAGGGCTTGAGGACTGCACCCAGTGGTGCGAGGTTGCCCCGCAGCACACAAATGCCGCCGTCGGCGCGGATCGGGTTGTCGAGGGTGCGGATCACTTCGTCCTGGCCGTAGATCGGCGCTTCCCGGGTGTTTTCGCCGAGGGACTTGCCGTTGACGGTCAAGGCATTCGGGTGCGGTATCAGGTTGGCCTCACCGAGGCGGCGCAGCACAGCCGGCAGGCCGCCAGCGTAGTAGAACTCCTCCATCAGGAAGCGCCCGGACGGCTGCAGGTCGACGATGGTCGGCATGCCACGGCCCATGCGGGTCCAGTCGTCCAGGTCGAGCTCGACGCCGATGCGTCCGGCGATGGCTTTCAGGTGAATCACCGCGTTGGTCGAGCCGCCGATGGCTGCGTTGACGCGAATCGCGTTTTCGAAAGCCTCCTTGGTCAGGATCTTCGACAGCTTCAGGTCTTCGCGCACCATCTCCACCGCACGCATGCCGGACATGTGCGCCAGTACATAACGCCGCGCATCCACCGCGGGAATCGCCGCGTTGTGAGGCAGGGAAGTGCCGAGTGCTTCGGCCATGCAGGCCATGGTCGAGGCGGTGCCCATGGTGTTGCAGGTGCCCGCCGAGCGGGACATGCCGCCTTCGGCCGCGAGGAAATCGTCAAGAGTAATGGTGCCCGCCTTGACCTGTTCGCTGAGCTGCCACACCACGGTGCCCGAGCCGATGTCCTGACCCTTGTGCTTGCCGTTGAGCATCGGCCCGCCGGTGACGACGATCGCCGGCACGTCGCAACTGGCGGCGCCCATCAGCAGCGCCGGGGTGGTCTTGTCACAGCCGGTCAGCAGCACCACGCCGTCGATGGGGTTGCCGCGAATGGCTTCCTCCACGTCCATGCTGGCCAGGTTACGGGTGAGCATCGCGGTGGGGCGCAGGTTCGATTCGCCGTTGGAGAACACCGGAAATTCCACTGGAAAGCCACCGGCCTCGATCACGCCGCGTTTCACATGCTCGGCAATCTGGCGGAAGTGCGCGTTGCAGGGCGTCAGCTCCGACCAGGTATTGCAGATCCCGATGATCGGTTTGCCGTGGAACTGATGATCGGCAATCCCCTGGTTTTTCATCCAGCTGCGGTACATGAAGCCGTTTTTATCGGCGGTACCAAACCAGCTGGCGGAGCGCAGGACGGGCTTTTTCTCGGACATGGCTGACTCTCTTATTGTAAGACTATATTGATCCATTCTCGGCTTAACATAGGCGTAAATTCGGGTGTTTGGAAGTGTTGTTGATTAAATAGTATTACTATATAGTCCGATTCAACGAGGCCTGGCCCTGGCGGTTTTCCGCGAGAGGCGACCCGAAACGCTCTATAAAAATAACAATCGGAGACCGCTCACATGAGCCAGGAACAGCGGCTGATACGTCGCATCACGCTGAAACTGATTCCCTTCCTGATCTTGCTGTACCTGATTGCCTACGTGGATCGCTCGGCCGTGGGCTTCGCCAAATTGCACATGGGCGCGGATGTCGGCATCGGAGATGCGGCGTATGGGCTGGGAGCAGGGCTGTTCTTTATTGGCTACTTCCTGCTGGAAATCCCCAGCAACCTGATGCTCGACCGTTTCGGCGCGCGGCGCTGGTTCGCACGAATCATGGTGACCTGGGGCGCGATTACCATCGGCATGGCATTCGTCCAGGGCCCCCACAGTTTCTATGTGATGCGCTTTCTGCTGGGCGCCGCCGAAGCCGGGTTCTTCCCGGGTGTCCTCTACTACATCACCCAATGGTTCCCGGTGAGGCACCGCGGCAAGATCCTCGGGCTGTTCATCCTGTCCCAACCCATCGCCATGATGATCACCGGCCCCGTGGCGGGCGGCTTGCTCGGCATGGACGGGATACTCGGCCTGCACGGCTGGCAGTGGTTGTTCATCGTCATCGGCACCCCGGCGATCCTGCTGACCTGGCCGGTGCTGCGCTACCTGCCGGATGGGCCGCAACAGGTGAAATGGATGGACCAGGCGGAGAAGGCCTGGCTCACCGGCGAGCTGGCCAAAGACCTGCAAGCCTACGGCCAGACCCGGCACGGCAACCCGCTGCATGCGCTGAAGGACAAGCGCGTGCTGCTGCTGGCGCTGTTCTACCTGCCGGTGACTTTGAGCATCTATGGCCTGGGCCTCTGGCTGCCGACCTTGATCAAGCAGTTTGGCGGCAGCGACCTGACCACCGGGTTTGTGTCGGCAGTGCCCTACATCTTCGGGATCATCGGTTTGCTGATCGTCCCGCGCAGTTCCGATCGCCTGAATGATCGCTACGGTCATCTCGCCGTGCTCTACGTGTTGGGCGCCATCGGCCTGTTCCTCAGCGCCTGGCTGACAGTGCCGCTGTGGCAACTGGCAGCGCTGTGCCTGGTGGCGTTTGCGCTGTTCTCTTGCACGGCGGTGTTCTGGACCTTGCCGGGACGTTTCTTTGCCGGCGCGAGTGCAGCGGCGGGCATCGCCTTGATCAACTCGGTGGGCAACCTCGGCGGCTACATCGGGCCGTTCGTGATCGGCGCCCTCAAGGAGTACACCGGCAACCTTGCGTCGGGCTTGTACTTCCTGGCGTGCGTGATGCTGTTCGGGGTGGTGTTGACCGGGGTGGTCTATCGGTTGCTGGAGCGCAGGCACGTGCTGCCGCCCGATCAGTTCGCCGCCAGCGCCCGTGGCGCCACGCGTACTTAATTGGCAATCAGGAGAACACTCATGGGGTTAGTGCAGTTTGAATTGAACAACGGCGAACGCCGAGTGGGCGTGGTCGACGGCGATCAGGTACGCGAGGTGCGGGCCGCCCGCACGGTACGCGACCTGGCACTCGCCGCCATCGAGGCTGGCGTCACCCTGCAACAGCACATAGACCACCTCGGCCTGGCCGAGAGCCACGACTACGCCAGACTGCTGGCCGCGCAGAAGATCTTGCCACCGCTGGATCACCCGGACCCGGCCCACACGCTGGTCAGCGGTACCGGCCTGACCCACCTGGGCAGTGCGTCGGCGCGGGACAAGATGCACCAGAACGCCAGTGACGAAAGCGCGATGACCGACAGCATGCGCATCTTCAAATGGGGCGTGGAGGGCGGCAAACCGGCTGCTGGCCAGGCCGGTGTGCAGCCGGAATGGTTCTACAAGGGCGACGGCAGCATCGTGGTGCGTCCGGGCCAGCCATTCCCGTGGCCGGCGTTTGCCGAAGACGCCGGCGAAGAGCCGGAAATCGCCGGGCTGTATGTGATTGGTCACGACGGCAAGCCGTATCGCCTGGGCTACGCGGTGGGCAACGAGTTTTCCGACCACGTGATGGAGCGCAAGAATTACCTGTACCTGGCCCACTCCAAACTGCGCAGTTGCAGCTATGGTCCCGAGTTGCGCCTGGGTGAACTGCCCCGGCACCTGGCGGGCACCAGCCGTATCGTGCGCAATGGCGAGGTGTTGTGGCAGCACGAATTCCTCAGTGGCGAAGCCAACATGTGCCACAGCCTCGAAAACCTTGAATACCACCATTTCAAATACACCCAGTTCCTGCGCCCAGGTGACGTGCATATCCATTTCTTCGGCACCGCCACCTTGTCGTTTGCCGACGGCATTCGTACCCAGCCAGGCGATGTGTTTGAAATCAGCCAGGCCGAATTCGGCGCGCCATTGATCAACGGCATTGCCGTGGCCAACAGCGGCGTGGCACCTGGCGGCATAGGCACCCTTTGAAGGAGACAGGCATGACCCGGATTTGTGGCCACAACTACATCGGCGGCCAGCGCAGCGCTGCCGGCAGCATCACCCTGCAGAGCATCGACGCCACCAGTGGCGAGGCATTGCCCTTTGATTTCTACCAGGCCACCGCGCAGGAGGTCGACGCCGCGGCGAACGCCGCCGCTCAGGCTTACCCGGCTTATCGCAGCCTGAGCGCGCAGCATCGTGCGTCGTTCCTGGAGGCGATAGCCGATGAACTGGACGCCCTGGGCGATGACTTTGTCGCCCTGGTCTGCCGCGAAACGGCGTTGCCCGCCGGGCGTATCCAGGGTGAGCGCGGTCGTACCAGCGGCCAGATGCGGTTGTTCGCCAAGGTACTGCGGCGCGGTGATTTCTACGGCGCGCGGATCGACCAGGCGCTGCCGGATCGTCAGCCCTTGCCGCGCCCGGATCTGCGCCAATACCGCATCGGCCTGGGGCCGGTCGCGGTGTTTGGGGCGAGCAATTTCCCACTGGCCTTTTCCACTGCCGGTGGCGACACCGCCGCCGCGCTGGCGGCCGGTTGCCCGGTGGTGTTCAAGGCCCACAGCGGCCACATGGCCACCGCCGAGCGGGTCGCCGATGCGATCATGCGGGCGGCCGAGCGCACAGGTATGCCCGGCGGCGTGTTCAACATGATCTTCGGCGGCGGTGTGGGGGAAGCGCTGGTCAAGCACCCAGCGATCCAGGCCGTGGGTTTCACCGGCTCGCTTAAGGGCGGCCGGGCGTTGTGCGATATGGCGGCGGCACGCCCGCAACCGATCCCGGTGTTCGCCGAGATGTCCAGCATCAACCCGGTGATCGTCTTGCCCCAGGCCCTGCAAACCCGGGCAGACACCATCGCCCGCGACCTGGTCGCCTCGGTGGTGCAGGGGTGCGGCCAGTTCTGCACGAACCCGGGCCTGGTGATCGGGATTGCCTCGCCAGCGTTCACAGGCTTCACCCAACAGGTCGCCCAACTGATCGGCGGCCAGCCCGCGCAAACCATGCTCAATGCCGGCACCTTGAACAGCTACGGCAAAGGCCTGCACACGCTGCTGGCCCATCCTCGCATCGAGCACCTGGCGGGCCAGACGCAAACCGGCAATCAGGCGCAGCCACAGCTGTTCAAAGCGGACGCCAGCCTGCTGATCAACGGCGATGAAGTGCTGCAGGAGGAAGTGTTCGGCCCCACCACGGTGTTCGTGGAAGTCGCCGACCAGGCCCAACTCGCTGCGGCGTTGCACGGCCTGCACGGCCAATTGACCGCGACGATCATCGGCGAGCCGGCGGATTTCACCCAGTTCGGCGAGTTGACGCCGCTGCTGGAGCAAAAGGTTGGCCGCATCCTGCTCAACGGCTACCCCACGGGCGTCGAGGTGTGTGACGCGATGGTCCATGGCGGGCCGTATCCGGCGACTTCGGATGCCCGTGGCACTTCCGTGGGCACCCTGGCGATCGAGCGTTTCCTGCGACCTGTGTGCTTTCAGAATTACCCTGATAGCCTGCTCCCCGACGCGCTGAAGAATGCCAACCCGTTGCGCATTCAGCGTCTGGTAGATGGGCAGCCGTCGCGCGACGCGCTGTAACCGGTACCACCTGAAAACAACAAGAAAGCAGGAGGTTTCATGTCGTGGACCGCAGTCACACCGCACCGGGCTCGGCTGGGCGAAGGGCCGTTCTGGGATGTACCGGGCCAGGCCTTGTATTGGGTGGACATCATCGGCCAGCAGGCCTTGCGCCTGCAGGGCGGGCAATTGCACACCTGGCAATTGCCTGAGCCGGTCTCGGCGTTTATTCCGTGCGCCAGCGGCGATGCACTGGTGACCCTGAGCAGCGGCGTGTATCGCCTCGACCTCGATTCGACGCCGAGCGATCCACGCCTGACCTTGCTTTGCGTCGCCGATCCGCAAGCGGGCAACCGTGCCAACGAAGCCCGCTGCGACGCCCAGGGCCGGCTGTGGCTGGGCACCATGCAGAACAACATCGGCGAGCACGGTGAAGACTTGCCGGTGCTGCGACGTTCCGGCGGCCTGTTCCGGGTCGATACCGACGGGCAGGTCACACCGTTGCTGCAAGGCTTGGGCATTCCCAACACCTTGCTGTGGAACGACGCCGCCACCCACGTGCATTTCGGCGACAGCCTGGACGGCACGCTCTATCAATATCCGATTAATGAACAGGGCCAGCTCGCACCCGCGCAGGTCTGGTTCGGGCCTCACTCCCGGGGTGGCCCGGACGGCTCGGCCATGGACGCCGAAGGCTATATCTGGAACGCCCGCTGGGACGGCAGCTGCCTGCTGCGGCTGACGCCGGACGGTGAAGTTGACCGGGTCATCGAATTGCCGGTCAGCCGTCCCACCAGTTGCGTGTTCGCAGGCCCCGACCTCAAGACCTTGTACATCACCAGTGCCGCCAGCCCGCTGGATCACCCGCTGGACGGTGCGGTGCTGGCCATTGAGGTCGATGTGCCGGGGAAAACCTGCCACCGCTTTGCAGGATAACCAACAGGCTGTTTAACGCACTCAAAAACAACAACAAGGAGTCACCCTATGAATCGTCGTCGTGGTATCCGTTCCCTGTGCTGCGCCGCTGTGGCGGTGTCCGCCGTCGGCCTGAGCAGCCTGTTGCTGGCGGCCGAGCCGGTGAAGATCGGCTTTCTGGTCAAGCAGGCGGAAGAGCCCTGGTTCCAGACCGAATGGGCCTTCGCCGAAAAGGCCGGCAAGGACAAGGGCTTCGAGGTGATCAAGATCGCCGTGCCCGACGGCGAGAAAACCCTCTCGGCCATCGACAGCCTGGCGGCCAACGGTGCCAAGGGTTTTGTGATTTGCCCGCCGGACGTGTCCCTCGGCCCGGCGATCATGGCCAAGGCCAAAGCCAACGGCTTGAAAGTGATCGCCGTGGATGACCGTTTTGTGGATGCCAAGGGCAACTTCATGGAAGACGTGCCTTACCTGGGCATGGCCGCGTTTGAAGTGGGCGAGAAGCAGGGCAGTGCCATGGCCACTGAAGCGAAAAAACGTGGCTGGGACTGGAAGGACACCTATGCGGTGATCAACACCTACAACGAACTCGATACCGGCAAAAAGCGCACTGATGGCTCGGTCAAATCCCTGAAGGCCGCAGGCATTCCGGATGATCACATCCTGTACGCAGCCCTCAAGACCCTCGACGTCCCCGGCAGCATGGACGCCACCAACTCGGCGCTGGTCAAGCTGCCCGGCGGCGCGAAAAACCTGATCATCGGCGGCATGAATGACAACACCGTGCTTGGCGGCGTGCGCGCCACCGAAAGCGCCGGGTTTGCGGCGGCGAATGTCATCGGCATCGGCATCAACGGCACCGATGCCATTGGCGAATTGAAGAAAGCCAACAGCGGCTTCTTCGGCTCGATGCTGCCCAGCCCGCACATCGAGGGCTACAACACCGCGAGCATGATGTTCGAGTGGGTCACTACGGGTAAGGAGCCGCCGAAGTACACGGCCATGGATGAGGTGACGCTGATCACCCGCGAGAACTTCAAGCAGGAGCTGGAAAAGATCGGTTTGTGGAACTGATGGCCGCTGACGTTTCCCGGCAGCCCTGCTAACGCCGGTACTGTGGGAGCTGTCGAGCTTCAGCGAGGCTGCGATAGCGGTGGGTCAGGCACCTTGGATATTGATAGTGCCGACGTCATCGCAGCCTCGCCAAAGCTCGACAGCTCCCACAGGTTTAGTCAGCAGAGAATTTCAGCACGGTATTCTGCGTGTAGGTCTGGCCAGGATCGAGACGGGTAGAGGGGAAGCTCGGCTGGTTGGGGCCGTCGGGAAAATGCTGGGTTTCCAGGGTGAACGCACTCCAGTGGGCGTAAGGCGTGCCACCCTTGCCCTTGATCGTCCCGTCGAGGAAGTTGCCGGTATAGAACTGCACGCCAGGCTCGCTGGTATACAGCTGCAAGCGGCGACCGGACTGCGGGTCACGAACGTCGGCGGCCAGTTTGCCGATATCACCCTTGGCATCCAGCACCCAGTTGAAGTCAAAGCCACCTTGTTTAGGTTCGGCGAATTTCAGCTGGGGATGATCGTCCTTGATGTGCTGGCCGATGGCAGTGGGCTTGAGAAAGTCCATCGGCGTACCGGCGACCGGGGCCAGTTCGCCGGTGGGAATCAGGGTGCTGTTGACCGGGGTGTAATGGCTGGCATGCAGGGTGGCGACCTGCTTGAGCACATCACCGCTGCCGGCGCCGGCGAGGTTGAAGTAACTGTGGTTGGTGAGGTTGAGCACCGTGGGTTTGTCGGTGGTGGCCTTGTAGTCGATGTGCAGTTCGTTCTTGTCGTTGAGGCTATAGGTGACATCGACTTTCAGGTTGCCGGGAAAACCCATCTCGCCGTCCTTGGACAGGTAGCTCAGGGTCACGCCCACCGAGTCGTCCTGCTTGACCGGCTCGGCTTTCCACACATGCTTGTCGAAACCTTGCGGGCCGCCGTGCAGCGAGTTCGGCCCGTCGTTGAGGGGCACTTGATAGCGTTTGCCGTCCAGTTCAAAGCTGCCCTTGTCCAGGCGGTTGCCAAAACGGCCGATGGTCGCGCCGAAGAACGCAGTACCGGCCTGGTAGCCCTGGACGTCATCGAAGCCCAGCACCACGTCGGCGAACTGGCCGTGTTTGTCGGGTACTTTCAGCGACTGCAAGACCGCGCCATAGGTGATGACCGTGGCTTGTACGCCATGACTGTTACGCAATACATACTGCTCGACGGCGGTGCCGTCATTGGTTTTGCCGAAGGGTTTGTGTTCGCTGGACAAGCCAGCCGCCTGAGCGCCCAGGCTGGCCACCGCCAGGGAGAGGCCAAGGCCGGTAAGCAGGAATCGGGATTGCCGCATGACTGAGCTACCTTTATTGTTGTTAATTAAATAGTTCTACTATTTATTCGGCTGCAGGGCTGATTTATAGCCAATATCGCAAAACATGCAATATAAAATAAGACTAAATACAGCGGAGTGACTGCCCCATGAACACTGAAAAACAGCCCGGCGCGCAGGCGATGTACCCGGACCTGCGGGATAAAACCGTGCTGATCTCCGGCGGTGCTTCCGGGATAGGCGAGGCCATGGTGCGTGCCTTCGCACGCCAGGGGGCCAAGGTAGCCTTCGTGGACCGGGCGCAAGGGCAGGGCGACCGATTGGCGGCGATATTGTCGGCCGAGGGCCATGCCGTCGAATTCGCCCATTGCGATATCACCGACGAGATCGCGTACAAGGCCGCGATAGCGTGCCTGGCGCAGAGCCTCGGGCCGATCGACGTGCTGGTGAATAATGCCGCCAATGACGTTCGGCACACCCTGGATGAAATCGACTCGGAGCGGTTCGACCAACTGATTTCGGTCAACCTGAAGCACGGTTTTTTCGCGGCCCGGGCCGTGGTGCCGATGATGAAGGCCGCAGGCGGCGGGTCGATCATCAACCTGGGTTCCATCGGCTGGATGATGGCTTCCAGCGGCTACCCGGTATATGCCGCCAGCAAAGCCGCCGCCCACGGCATGACCCGGGCCCTGGCGCGGGAGCTTGGGCCCAGCCGTATCAGGGTCAATACGCTGGTGCCGGGCTGGGTGATGACCGAGAAACAACTGGCGATGTGGGTGGATGACGCGGCCCGGGAGTTGATCGCCCGCAGCCAGTGCCTGCCGGGCAGTGTGGAGCCGGAACATATCGCCAATATGGCGCTGTTCCTGGCCTCTGATGTATCGGCGATGTGTACCGCACAGAACTTCATTGTGGACGGCGGCTGGGTCTAGGCCGGGGAAGGGTCGCCATCCCGGATGCAACGAATCGCCTCCCGGGGCCTCATACAGTAACGAACGGTGGTTCATATGCAGCCACCGCAACCGACTACTTCATGGGTGCAGGTGATTGATTTATGACGGACGCCGATAAGAAACATTTGGCCTGGCTGGTGGAACAATCGATGCTGCATGCCGCCAAGCAGCGCGCCAGGCTTTATTCGGGGCAAGGCCGGTTGTGGCAACAGCCGTATGCGCATACCCGGCCCCGTGATGCTTCGGCCCTGGCATCGGTGTGGTTCACGGCCTATCCGGCGTCCATCGTCACCCGCGAGAACGGCAGCGTACTGGAGGCCCTGGGCGATGAAACCTTGTGGCACGCGCTGTCGAAAATCGGCATACAGGGCATCCATAACGGCCCGCTGAAACGCTCGGGCGGTCTATCCGGCACCCAGCACACTCCCACCATTGACGGCAATTTTGACCGCATCAGCTTCGACATCGACCCGCAACTGGGCACCGAAGCCCAGCTTCAGGCGCTGGCCCGCATGGCCGCCGCGCACAACGCGGTGATCATTGACGATGTGATTCCGTCCCACACCGGCAAGGGCGCGGACTTCCGCCTGGCCGAGATGGCCTACGAAGACTATCCCGGGCTCTATCACATGGTGGAGATCCGCGAAGAAGACTGGCCGCTGCTGCCCGATATCAGCGAGGGCCGCGATGCGCAGAACCTCAGCCCGCAGCAGGTCGACGTGCTCAGGGACAAGCACTACATCGTCGGCCAGTTGCAACGGGTGATCTTCTTCGAACCCGGGGTCAAGGAAACCGACTGGAGCGCGACTGATGTGGTCATCGGCGTGGACGGCAAGCCCCGCCGCTGGGTGTACCTGCATTACTTCAAGGAAGGGCAGCCGTCGCTGAACTGGCTGGATCCGACCTTCGCCGCGCAGCAGATGATCATTGGCGACGCCTTGCACGCCATCGACGTGATGGGGGCGAAAATCCTGCGCCTGGATGCCAACGGTTTCCTCGGTGTGGAACGAAAACTGGAAGGTAACGCCTGGTCTGAAAGCCATCCGCTGTCCATCACCGGCAACCAGATCCTGGGCGGCGCGATTCGCAAGGCGGGCGGGTTCAGCTTCCAGGAATTGAACCTGACGGTGGACGACATCGCCGCCATGTCCCACGGCGGCGCAGACCTGTCCTACGACTTCATCACGCGCCCGGCTTACCAGCACGCGCTATTGATGGGCGACACCGAATTCCTGCGCCTGATGCTGCGGGAGATGCACACCCTGGGCATCGACCCCGGCTCGCTGATCCACGCCTTGCAGAACCATGACGAGCTGACCCTGGAACTGGTGCACTTCTGGACGTTGCACGCCCATGACACCTACCTCTATCAGGGGCAGACCTTTCCCGGCGGCATCCTGCGCGAGCATATCCGTGAGCAGATGTACGAACGCCTGGCTGGCGAACACGCGCCGTATAACCTGAAGTTCGTGACCAACGGCGTGTCCTGCACCACCGCCAGCATCATTACAGCGGCGCTGGGCATTCGCGACCTTGAGGCGATTACCCCGGCGGATATCCAGCAGATCCGCCAGATTCACCTGCTGCTGGTGATGTACAACGCGATGCAACCGGGGGTGTTTGCACTGTCCGGCTGGGACTTGGTGGGCGCATTGCCGTTACCGGCGGAGGAGGTGGCCCACTTGATGCTGGATGGCGACACACGCTGGATCCATCGCGGCGCCTATGACCTGGTGGACCTGAATCCGGATGCGGAGCAATCCGCCGGGCAGATGCCTCGCCCGAAAACCTTGTATGGCAGCCTGATCAGCCAACTGGCCGACCCGGATTCGTTTGCCTCGCAACTGCAAAGAATCCTCGCGGTGCGCCGAGCCTACGACATCGCCGCCAGCCGCCAGATCCTGGTGCCGGATGTGCAGCACCCGGGGCTGTTGATCATGGTGCACGAGCTGCCGGCGGGCAAAGGTACCCAGATCACGGCGCTGAACTTCGGCTCGACGCCGATTACTGAAACCCTGCACCTGCCCGATATTGCGCCCGGGCCGGTGGTGGACATCATCAATGAGCGGGTGGAGGGTGATTTGACGCCCGAGGGTGATTTCACCATCACCCTGGATGCGTATGAAGGCTTGGCGCTGCGGGTAGTGATCTGACCCACTGATCCACTGCAGGAGCGAGCCAGCTCGCTCCTACACGGGGACCGGCTGTTCCGCCTCCTGATGGTGCGTGGAGCCAATGAACATATACATCGCCGGCACCATGAACAGCGTCAGCACGGTACCGATCGACAACCCGGCAAAGATCACCAGGCCCATGTCATGCCGTCCCGCAGCCCCGGCACCGGAGGCCCACACCAGCGGCACCACGCCCAGCACCATGGCCGCAGTGGTCATCAGGATCGGCCGCAGACGCACGCCGGCCGCTTCTTCTATGGCCTCACGCTTGCTGTGACCGGCGCGCTGCAACTCGTTGGCAAACTGCACGATCAGGATCCCGTGCTTGGTGATCAACCCCAGCAACGTCACCAGGCCCACCTGGGTGTACACGTTGATCGAGGCAAACCCCATGGTGATAAACGCCAACGCGCCGAAGAGTGCAGGGGGCACCGAGAACAGGATCACCACCGGGTCGCGGAAACTCTCGAACTGAAACGCCAGGGCCAGGTACACGATCAGGATCGAAAACATCAGCAGGCCGAAGAACCCGCCGGATTCCTGCATGAACTGGCGAGATTCGCCGGAGAAGTCCGAGGTGTAACCCGACGGCGCAATATTGGTCAGAATGGTGTTCAGTTTCGCCAGCAGCTCGCCCTGGGCCACGCCGCTGACGCCCGACAGGGTCGCCGAATTGAGTTGCTGGAAGTGGTTGATGGATTCCGGCTGGGTCGAGGTTTCGATATGCGCCACGGTGCGCGCCTGGATCATGCTGCCGGATGGCGTGCGAATGTAGTAATCGAGAATCTGGTCCGGGTTGAGGCGATCAACCTGCAACACCTGGGGAATCACTTTGTACGAGCGCCCGGCAGTGGAGAAGTAGTTCACGTAGTTGCCGCCCAGTGCCGCGGACAGCGCCGCACCGACGTCGGCCTGGGTCATGCCCAGTGCGGCGATTTTTTCCCGGTCCACCACCAGCTTGGCTTGTGGCTTGTCGAGTTTCAGGTCCATGTCGGAGAAATAGAACAGCTGTTGTTTTTGGGCCTCGGCCACCACGGCCTGGGCGACTTCGTTGAGGTTTTCCACCGAGTCGGTGGTGGTGATCACGAACTGCACCGGCAAGCCCTGGGCGCCCGGCAGCGATGGCAGCGGGAAGGCGGCGATGGTGGCGCCCGGCACCTGGTTCCATTTCTGCTGGAGTTCCAATATCAGTTGGGCCTGGGAGCGCGAGCGGTCGCCCCAGTTTTTCAGCAGCACACCGCCCAGGCCCTGGTTGAGGATAGGCAACCCGGTCAGCTGGAACATCTGCGCGTATTCCGGCTCTTTGTTGGCGATCTGGAAGGCCTGGTCGGCGATGCGCTCCATCTGCTGCGGAGAGGCGGTGGGCGGGCCCTTGATCTGCATGAACACCAGCCCCTGGTCCTCGGTGGGCGACAGTTCGCTTTTGGCGGTCATGCCGCTGGCGGCCACCAGCAGGAACAGCACAAAACCAAACGTCACCAGCACCGGCCATACGTTCAGGCCGCCCGAGAGTACGCGGTGGTAACGGCCCCGCAACCAGTCAAAGTACTGATCGAGCTTGCGGGCAAACCGGCCTTCTTCCTGCCCGGACTTGAACAGCCGGGAGGTCATCATCGGCGAAAGCGTCAACGCCACCACGGCCGACACAGTCACGGCACCCGCCAGTGAGAAGCAGAACTCCTTGAACAGCGCACCGGTAAGGCCGCTGCGCAGCCCGATGGGCACGTAGGCCGCGATCAGCACCACGGTCATCGCGATGATCGGCCCACCCAGTTCCCGCGCGGCAACCAGCGCAGCCTCCAGCACGCCTTTGCCTTCTTCCTTGATATGCCGGTCGACGTTTTCCACCACGATAATCGCGTCGTCCACCACCAGGCCGATCGCCAATACCAGGGCGAGCAGGGTCAGCAGGTTTATCGAGTACCCCAGCAGGTACATGATGAAGAAGGTCCCGACCAGCGACAGCGGGATCGCCACCAGCGGCACGATCACCGCGCGGAACGAGCCGAGGAACAGGTAGATCACCACCGACACAATGATCATCGCCTCGACCAGGGTCTTCACCACCTCATAGATCGAGGTGTTGATGAACTCCGTGGAGTCATACACGATCTCGCCGCGTACCCCGGTGGGCAACTGGGATTGCAGCTCGGGGAAGGCCTCGCGCACGCTGTCGGCCACCGTCAGGATATTGGCAGTCGGCGCCGTCTTGATGCCGATGAACACCGAACGCTTGCCGGAAAACGCCACGCTGCTGTCGTAGCTTTCGGCGCCGAGGGTGACGGTGGCCACGTCCTCCAGGTACACCAGGGCATCGCCTTTCTGCTTGACCACCAGCCGCTTGAATTCATCCACCGTGTGCAAGTCGGTCCCGGCCGTCAGGTCGACCGTCACCGTTTGCCCACGGGTGGAACCGACGGCAGACAGGTAGTTGTTGTTGGCCAGGGCGGTGGACACGTCCTGGGCGGTCACGTTATGCGCCGCCAGTTTGTTCGGGTCCATCCAGGCGCGCAGGGCGAACTGGCGCCCGCCGAGGATTTCGGCGGTTTGCACGCCCTGGATCGAGTCCAGCTTGGGCTTGACCACCCGCACCAGGTAATCGGTGATGTTGTTGGTGGGCAGGGTGTCGCTGTAGAAACCCAGGTACATGGCGTCTGTGGTCTGCCCGACCGCCACCGTCAGCACCGGCTCCTGGGACTGCGCCGGCAGTTGGTTCTTGACCGAGTTGACCTGGGTGTTGATCTCGGTGAGGGCCTTGCTCGCGTCGTAATTCAGCCGCAGCGTGGCGGTAATCGTCGAGACACCGGTGATGCTCGTTGAAGACAGGTAGTCGATGCCCTGGGCCTGGGCGATGGCCGATTCAAGCGGCTGGGTGATAAAGCCGGCAACGGTGGAGGCGTCCGCGCCGTAGTAGGCGGTGGTGATGGTGACCACGGTATTTTCGGTGCGTGGCCATTGGTTCACCGGCAATTCGAAGATCGAGCGCAGCCCCAGGATCAGGATGAACAGCGAGACAACAATCGCCCAGACCGGCCGCTGAATAAAGGTATCGGTAAGCTTCATGGGACACCTTTAGTGTTCTTGGGGAGTCGGCGCAGGATCGTTCAGCGGCGCGGCGCTGTTATCGACCTTCACCGGCGAGCCATTCTTGAGCTTCATCTGGCCGCTGGTGATCAGCAGGTCACCTTCCTTCACGCCCGACAGGATCGCCACCTGATCGCCCCGGGTCGGTCCGGTCTTGATAAAGGTCTGTTGCGCGGTGAGGACTTCCTCACCCTTGTCGTTCTTGCTCGATGTGGCAATGAATACTGTGGTGCCGTAAGGGTTGTAGGTCACCGATGTCTGCGGAACGGTGAGGTAGCGCTGCGTCGCACCGGAGTTGACCACGGCGCGGGCAAACATCCCGGGCACCAGGTTCTGTTTGGGGTTGTCGACGGTGGCTTCCACGGTGACATTGCGCGTGGTGGCGTCGAACTGGGTGTCGATCGTGCTGATCTTGCCGGTGAAGGTTTGATTCGACAGGCCGTCGGCCGTTACCGAAACCCCTTGGCCGATGGCAATGGCCTCCATTTGAGTCTGGGGCACCGTGAAGTCGATGTAGATCGGATCGAAGGTTTGCAGCGTGGCGATCTTGTCGCCGGGGTTGAGGTATTGGCCAGGGTTGACGCTGGTTATACCGATGCGCCCGGCAAACGGTGCGCGGATGGTTTTTTTCGCCACCAGCGCGCGCTGTTGTTCGGCGGCGGCGAGCTTGGCTTTGAGGTCGGCGGTGTCAGTGTCCACTTGTGCCTGGGAGATGGCGTTAACCGCCAGTTGCGCCTTGTCACGCTTGAGGACGATCACCGCCAGGTCAGCCGTGGCCTCAAGGGAATGCAGTTGCGCGATGTCCGAGTCGGCATTCAGCTGGACGAGCAGCGCCTGGGCCGCCACTTCTTGCCCGGGCGTGAAGCCGATGGTGCGCACGATGCCGCCCACTTCAGTGGTCACATCCACCCCCCTGACCGCTTTCATTGAGCCCACGGCGCTGACATTCGGTTGCCAGTCGCTGAACGGCACCTTCATGGCCGTGACCACGGAGGCGGGCAGGGGCATTTTCGACTGGGCGATCAGCGCCGAAATCTGCACGAACTTCACCCCGGCAATGATCGCCACAATCACCAGCACCACCACGATCATGATGATCATCGGCCGCCACAGTCGGCGCTTGCGCGGTGCGCCGGGCTCGGTGGGCAGGGGAGAGGCGGTTATGACGTCAGCCATGGATGTTCTCGCTGTTTCAAGAGTTCAGTTCAGTTGAACCGTGCCGAATCGGCAGGCGCTGCCTCGTTCCTGGCCGGCATGATCTCGTTCCACGAAGGCAGGCCGAACCGATCAGGCCGGCCCTTGGTGGCAGGGTCCACATCGGTACGGTTCCACCATCCGCCACCCAATGCCTGGAAGAGCGCGGTGGTGTCGCTGTAGCGGGAGGCCTGCGCCCTGACCCGGGCCAGCACGGTGTTCTGGTAGGTTTGCTGGGCCGTGAGCAGGTTGATGTACGCCACGGCACCGAGTTTGAACTGCGCCTGCACCAGGTCCAGGTTGGCTTGCGCAGAGCGCTCGGCCACCACCTGCTGGTTGAGTGCATCGGCATCCGCCTCCAGCGCCCGCAGTGCGTTGGCCACGTCCTGGAACGCGCCGATCACCGTGCCACGGTAGCGGGCTGCCGACTCGTCATAGGCGGCCACGGCAGCGCGTTTGCGATGTTCGAGTGCGCCGGCATCAAAGATCGGTTGGGTGATCGACCCGGCAAGGCTCCAGACCCCACTGCCCGCCGAAAACAGTTTGGTCCCGCTGGCCACCGTGGAGCCCACCGACCCGGTAATGCTGAACTGGGGCAACTGATTGGCGACGGCCACGCCGATATTGGCACTGGCCTGATGCAGTTGCGCCTGCGCGGAACGCACATCGGGCCGCTGGCCAACGATGGCCGAAGGCAGGCTGAGCGGCAGTTCTTCGGGCAGGTGCAGGGAGGCAAGGTTGAAGCGCTCGTCCCGGTCCTGGTTGGGAAACCGGCCGAGGTAGGCCATCAACTGGTTGCGGGTCTGGGCGAACTGCTTTTGCAGGGGCGGCAAGGTGGCACGGGTTTGCGCCAGCGCGGTCTGCTGTGTGAGCACGTCGGAGTCGCCGATCGCACCCAGCCGGCGCTGCGCCTGCAGGACGTCGAGCTGATCACTCTGTAGCCGAATGATGGTTTCGGTGGCGGCGATCTGGTCGCGTATAGAGGCCAGGCTGACTGCGGTGTTCACCACATTGGAGGTCAAGGTGAGGTAGGTCGCCTCCAACTGGAAGCGCTCGTACTCGGCCTGGGCCGAGGTGGATTCAATTTGCCGGCGCGTGCCGCCGAATACATCCGGGGCATAGGACACGCTCAGCGACGCCGAACTCACCGTGAGAATCGGCGACTCCGGCAGGCCCGAGGTGACGCCCGATACTTTCTCGCGGGCCTTCTGCACGTTGCCGCTCACCGAGGGAAACAGCGACGCCTGGTCGGCATAGACCAGCTCGTTGGCCTGGCGCAATGCCGCCTGCGCGGCGGTGACATCCGGGTTGGCGCGCAAGGCTTCCTCCACCAGCGCGTTCAGTTCCGGTGAGCGGAACAGCGTCCACCATTGCCCGGGAATATCCATCCCGGCGATCAACCGCTGCGCCGCACCGCCGGTGTCGATATCGGCCTTGGTGGTGGAGGTGAGTTTTTCTCGTGAATAATCGGCGTTCGCCGGCACCTCAGGACGCGCGAAATCGGGCCCGACGGTGCAGCCGGCGAGGGCGATGCACAGCAGGCTCAACGGAGCCAGAAGGTGGGGTGGTCGAAAAAGGGCGCGGCTGTGCGCCACTGGTTGCGGTGCCGATGCAAGCTGCCGAGGCTGCTCTTTCATATTTACTCTGATTAATCAGTTGGTTAACTGCTTTATTTGTTGAGCAATGAGTGCGCGGGCATCGGGCCATACGGCTGAAAAAATGGCGCGAGAGTCGCCGAATTCAAATCAGTGTAGGTGGTGCAGGCGGGTACGCAATGTCCGTGCGCGCCGACCACCCACAAAAATGCATTTAACGCATTAATATCGAATTAGGTTATGCGTTATAGGTATTTTACATGCAGCCGTCAGCCCCTCATCGTAGCCCTCCCTACGAACACTGCCGAGACCGCACGCGCGGATCGACTTTCAATGCTTGAGAAGGCATCTGGAGACGAACGTGCGTTACCTGACAAAACTGGCGGCCGGGTTGGCCGCCTCGCTGCTGTGCCTGACCGCGAACGCGCAAACGCTGGTGGTCGGAGACCAAAGCTACAACGCCCAGGCCGTGATGGAAGCGGCGGGGGTGCTGGATGATCTGCCCTACACCCTTGAATGGAAGCAATTCACCGCCGGGTCTCCGGTGGCGGAAGCCCTCAATACCAACAGCCTCGACATCGGCCTGCTCGGCGATGCGCCCGTGCTGTTCCTCGGTGCACTTGGCGCACCGATCAAGGTGATTGCCATCAGCCGGCAAAACCTCGAGGGCGTGGCCATCCTGGTGAAAAAGGATTCCTCGATCCACAGCCTTGCGGACCTCAAAGGCAAGCGCGCCGCTATCTGGAAAGGCTCCTGGAGCCAGCAACTCCTGCTGACCGCACTGGATAAGGCGGGCGTGCCGAAAGACGCCCTGGAGTTGCGCTACCTCAGTGCACTGGATGCTTCCCACGCACTGGAAGGCGGTTCGGTCGACGTCATCGCCACCTGGGAACCCTACGTCACCCAACAGGAACGCCAGGGCGCACGGGTATTGGCGACCGCAGACGGGCTGATCCCGGCCCAGAGTTTCGTCGCCGCCAGCACCAGGGCCGTCGATAACAAGCGTGCGCAAATCAGCGATTTTCTCCAACGCCTGAAGAAAGCCCGTGACTGGACGCGCCAAAGCCCGGCCAACGCCGACGCGTATGCAGATGCCTGGGCCAAACGCACCCGCGCAGATGCCGACATTGCCCGCGCCTGGTTTGCCCGGGCACGCACGACGGTCGAACCGGTGACAGCCCAGTCGCCTGTAGAAGCACAAAAGACCGTGGACTTTTTCGCAAGCCAGGGACTGGTCAAGTCTTACCCGGCAGCCAAGCTGTTCGACGACTCCTTCGCGGCGTCCTTGCAGCCAGCCGTCGCCAGAACCCAGCCCTGAACGCTTCCAGGAATACGTTGGACATGACTAAAAGACAGCTCAAACTCGGCGCCCTGACCATGGGCTGCGGCGGGCCCGGCCGCCACAATCTGTGGCTCGACCCGCAATTGCCGGCCGATGCCAGCGTCAACGTCGACTGGTACATCGACATTGCACGCCAGGCCGAGGCGGCATTGTTCGACTTGATGTTCATCGTCGACAGCCAATTCATCACACCGGGTTCGCCATCCCACTACCTGAACCGGCTGGAGCCGCTGACGCTGTTATCGGCACTTGCCGTAAGCACCCGGCACCTGGGCCTGGTCGGTACGCTGACGACCTCTTACAACTCGCCCTATAACGTCGCGCGGCGCCTGGCCTCACTCGACCTGATCAGCAAAGGCCGCGCCGGCTGGAACGTGGTCACCAGCGGCGACGCCGGTACCGCCGGCAACTACAGCCGCGACGAACATTATGACTACGACACCCGCTATGGCCGGGCGGCCGAACACGTCCAGGTCGTGCAGGGCCTGTGGAACTCCTATGAGGAAGATGCCTTCGTGCGTGACCGCGCCACCGGCCGGTTTCTCGACCCCGCCAAACTCCACAGCCTGAATCACAAGGGCGAGCACTTTTCCGTGGTCGGGCCGCTGAATATCCAGCGCTCACCCCAGGGCCAACCGGTGATCTTCCAGGCTGGCGATTCGGAACAAGGCCGCGACCTCGGTGCGGCCACGGCCGATGTGATCTTTACCCATGCGGCCAGCATCGAGCAGGGCCAGGCTTTCTATCGGGATATCAAGAGCAGGGCGCTGCAACATGGCCGTGACCCGGAGCAATTGCTGGTGATGCCCGGCGCCGAGATTTATGTAGGCGATACCGATGAACAGGCGCGTGAAATCGAGCGGCACTACCATCAGGCCGACCACAGTTTCGAGCTGGCGCTGAAGGAGTTCGGACGCAATTTCGGCTGGCATGATTTCAGCCAGTACGACCTTGATGCGCCGTTCCCGCAGGAGAGCCTGGAGGCGGCACGCAGCAGCTTTTTTACCGCGGCCAAACGCATTGCCGATCAGGCACGGGAGAAAGGTTTTACATTGCGCCAGGCGGTGGAGTTCGGGCGGCAACTGCGCCCGGGAGCGTTTGTCGGATCGGCGGATACCGTCGCTCGGAAAATGGCTGACTGGCTTGAAGCCCGCGCGGTGGATGGTTTCAACATCTACATCGGCCATCCGGAGCAGTTCAAACGCTTCACGCACGAGGTCATCCCGTTGTTGCAGGAGCGCGGCGTGTATCGCACGGCTTATGAAGGTACGACCTTGCGGGAAAGCCTGGGATTGAAGATTCCACGGTTTGCGCGCAACGGCGGCGGTTGACTCAAAACAACTGTCCAGATGAATAAATTGGTGGGCCGGGGATGTTTTTAGACATACTGAGGGTTCAAGCCACTCATTTGTCCCGAGACTTTCCTGATGCCATCCCATCCTGCACAAGGGCCTTTCAATCAGGACGACCGGTATCGACTGCTCGTCGACGCAGTGGTCGACTATGCCATCTATATGCTTGATACGAACGGCTTGATTCGCAGTTGGAACTCCGGGGCGAGGAAGATCAAGCAGTACGAACAGAGTGAAGTGCTGGGCAGGCATTTTTCGCTGTTCTACACCCCGGAAGACCTGGCCTCGGACTTGCCGGGCCGGGCACTCAAGAGCGCCGAGCAGTCAGGGCGCTTCGAGGGCGAAGGTTGGCGCATCCGCAAGGATGGGACTCGTCTCTGGGCACTGGTGATCATCGACCCGATACGCGCCGACGACGGCACGTTGATTGGCTTCGCCAAGGTCACACGGGACCTGACCGAGCGTAAGGCCGCGGAGCAGGCGCTGCGCCAGAGCGAGCAGCAATTCAGCCTGCTGGTGCAAGGCGTCACCGACTACGCGCTGTATATGCTGGACCCCAACGGCGTGATCACCACCTGGAACGCCGGCGCCCAGCGCATCAAGGGTTACCGGCCGGCAGAAGTCATCGGCAGGCATTACTCCATGTTCTTCCAGCGTGAGGACGTAGACCACAACGTCCCCCAGCGCGCCCTTGAAACGGTGGTCAGGGAAGGTCGTTACGAAGGGCAGGGCTGGCGCCTGCGCAAGGACGGCACGGGATTCCTCGCCCATGTGGTTATCGACCCGATCAAGAATGAACTGGGTGAGCTGGTGGGGTTTGCGAAGATCACCCGGGACGTTACCGAAAGCGTCCAGGCTCAACAGGAGATCAAGGAAACCCGAGAGGCGTTATTCCAATCCCAGAAAATGGAGTCCCTGGGCCAGCTCACCGGCGGCATCGCCCATGACTTCAACAACCTCTTGATGGTGATTCTGGGGAGTCTTGAACTCGCCAAGAAGCGTGTCCCGCAGGACTCGAGAACCTGCGCCTTACTGAATAATGCCATCGCGGGCGCCCAGCGGGGCGCAACGCTGACTCAGCGCATGCTGGCCTTTGCCCGTCGCCAGGAGCTTGACCCTCAGCCTGTGGATGTGGGCGATCTGATCCGCAACATGTCAGACCTGCTGTCCCGCATGTTGGGCGCAGGCATCAACGTCGACACACAGTTCCCATTGATCCTGCGGCCGGTATTGGTCGACATGAGCCAACTGGAAATGGCTGTGATGAACCTGGTGATCAACGCCCGGGACGCAATGGAAGGTCGGGGCAGGATCCTGATTTCAGCGCGGGAGGATGCGTTTCCCGGCGGGACGAATGACTCGCAAAGGCTGATTTGCATCTCTGTCATCGACACCGGCCCCGGGATGAATGACGCGACCTTGCAACGGGCCATGGAGCCGTTCTTCACCACCAAGGGAGCGGGAAAAGGCACCGGGCTTGGGCTTTCGATGGTGCATGGCCTGGCGGCACAGTCACAGGGCCACTTTGTGCTGAAGAGCCAGGTAGGAGAGGGCACAACCGCAGAGCTCTGGTTACCGGTGGCGGTGACCGACACCACACAGTCTGCGGCGCTGGCATCAACTGCAGATACACCCGATGCAGCCCATCAGCAAAGCCTCGAGATTCTGCTGGTAGATGACGACCCGCTGGTGCTGATCAGCACCGGGGCGATGCTTGAAGATCTGGGCCATCATGTTGTGTCGGCAGGAGATGGGCATGCTGCGTTGGCGTTCCTGGCGCAAGGCGCGTGCTTTGACCTGGTCGTGACAGACATGGCAATGCCGGACATGACCGGGATCGAGCTTGCCGGCAACATCGAGTCGTTGTATCCCAACCTTCCCATCATTCTTTCCTCAGGCTTTGCGGAAATCTCCCTGGACCTCAAGACCACATTGACGCGCTTACCCAAGCCATTCGATCAATCTGCACTGGCCAGGGTGATCGCCGAAACCATGTGCAGCCGGATCGACAAGCCGTGTTGAGCGAGGCGGCTGGCCGTCCGTTGTTTGTTTCCATGGATGGCCCCAAGGGCACCGGCAAAACCACATTGCTGGAGGCCGTAACAAAAGCGCTTAGGGCTGACAACAGAATGGTGGTCCGGCTTTGCGAGAGAAAAAGCGATCCCTTCAGAAGTGAAACAATGACCCTCGTTAACAGACTCGCCAGGCATCCCGGCCTGGATCTGGAGTGGGAGGTTTGTGAACGCTTCGCTGATAGCCGCGCGTGGATTTCCCGGCACGTGCTGGCTAGACAGCCACCAGGCAGCATCGTCCTGATCGACCGCTGGTACCCGTCTGATGCCGCGTTTCGCCGGGAAGTCCCGCTGGCAGAAATCCTGCAGTTGAACATTGATCGAAACGTGCAAGTGCCGGACCTGCATATCGGGGTCGTCACTGACCCTGATATCTCATGGGCACGGGCCGCGGCACGCCGGCGTGGGCTGAGCAGTACCGTGATCCACACGCTGGCAGAACATGTCGCCTGTACCCGGGCGTTCGAGCGAGCGGTTGCGGATCACGGCTGGGTGTTATGCCGGAATGAAGGAACCATCGAGGGCGCGACACGGCAGGTGGTTGCCGAAATTTATAACGTCCTTGAGTCCTTCCAGTGTGATTGACCCGAGCCCTGTTCAGGCACTTGCCCCGTTGAACATGCTGACCAGGCTATAGGGTGCATCGTCACCAAACAGCAACTCGTGCAGTTCATTCCCCTCGGCAGCCATTTGCGCGCTGCGCGGGAACATGGCCTGTTCGTATTCGCCCAGGGCGGCTTCGACGTCATCAGGGTATGAGGCGATGGCCTTGCCGAGTTCGGCACCATCGTACATGGCCAGGTTCGCGCCTTCGCCATTCGGGGCCGCAAGGTGTGCGGCATCACCGATCAGCGTTACGCCCGGCGCCCGCTCCCAGCGGTGCTCAACCGGCAGCATAAAGAGCGGGCGCCATACCAGTTCGGTGTCACTGTCGGTGATCAGCGCCGTGAGGGCAGGGGACCAGCCTGCGAATTCCTGCGCGATCCGTGCCGCCGCCGTTGGCGTGTCGGTGAAATCGATGGCGGCAAACCAGCTTTGGGATTCGGTGAGCACTACGTAGGTGTGCAGCGTGGCGCTCGTCTCACGGTGCGCCTGGATCCCTTTTCCCGGTTGAAGTGCGAACATCGCACCGCCACCTACCGCCCTGGAGGTGGCCGGGTGCCGGGCGTCGCTGTCATACAGGTAGGTTTCGATCAACGAGCGGCCCATGTACTCGGGGGCAGCGTCGCTGAGCAGCGGCCGGACCTTTGACCAGGCTCCGTCCGCGCCAACCAGCAGGTGGGTGGCAACGCAAGTACCGTCGGCGAAGGTCACTTCGTGGCGACCCTCGCCGAGGGCGCGCACGCTCTTGACCTTGTGGCCCCAGCGCACAGTACCGGCGGGCAGTGAATCGAGGAGCATCTTGCGCAGTTCGCCACGCATGACCTCGGGACGGCCGCCTGTGCCGTCGTCCGGTTGATCCAACAGAGTGGCACCCTGCCAATCAAGCACCCGAGTCGCCTCGCGACCTTTCAGGATAAGCGCGCGGAACTCGTCCGTCAGGCCCGCTGCCTGCAAGGCCAGTTGGCCGTTGTAGTCGTGGATATCGAGCATCCCGCCTTGGGCGCGTGCGGTTGCCGACGGCTCTGCTTCATAGACGGTGGCGGCAATACCGTGGACGTACAGCACGCGGGCCAGGATGAGACCGCCCAGGCCAGCACCGATGATTGTGACGGGGGTGTGCATAGGGTACCTGTTGAATGTGAGAAATCTTCCGGACTGTTTTTACGCTATTTTGTGGAAAAAATGGCCTGGTTCAAGGGGTTTACTTTCCGCAGGCGATTGAATATAAAGTTTGCTTCGGCGCACAACCGTTGTCGCGCCCCATGATGTTGACAGGAGGAAGCTATGTCACCGTTAAACGTGATGAAGTTCTAAACGATCAAACCGTCACCCCCTCGCTTGAAAACCTCGAAACACGCTGGTCTCAGCATTGGCAGCTCGAAGGCACGTATGCCTTTGACCACAGCGCCCAACGCGACGCTGTATTCTCCATCGACACGCCGCCACCGACAGCCTCAGGTTCGTTGCACGTTGGCCATGTCTTCAGCTACACCCACACCGATATCATCGCCCGGTTCCAGCGGATGCGCGGCAAGGCTGTGTTCTACCCCATGGGTTGGGACGACAATGGCTTGCCGACCGAACGCAGGGTCGAGAATTTCTACGGCGTACGTTGCGACTCGTTGGCCGCTTACCAGCCTGGCTTCAAACCCTCCGAGTCAATTCCATTAAAACGGGCTGACTTTGCCGTCATCAGTCGGCGCAACTTTATCGAGTTGTGCCATGAGCTGACGGCCATCGATGAGCAAGCGTTCCGTGCACTGTTCGTGCAACTGGGCTTGTCCGTTGATTGGAGTCTTTCATACGCCACCATTGATGAACGCTCCCAACGAGCCAGTCAGCGCGCGTTACTGCATAACTACCAGCGTGGCGAACTGTATAGCCAGGAGGCTCCGTGTCTCTGGGATGTGACGTTCCAGACGGCCGTAGCCCAGGCAGAGCTTGAGGAGCGCGAGGTTGCGGGTGCGTATCACGAACTCGGCTTCGACGCGGCTGATGGTGCCGAACTGAAGATTGCTACGACTCGACCTGAGTTGCTGATGGCATGCGTGGCGCTGGTGGCTCACCCGGACGACGCTCGTTATCAGGCGAGGTTCGGGCAGACCGTGCGTGCGCCGATTTTTGACCTGGACGTTCCGCTGCTGGCCCACCCTTTGGGTGACCCCGGCAAGGGCACCGGGTTGGCGATGGTCTGCACCTTTGGCGATCTAACCGATGTGATTTGGTGGCGGGAGTTGCAGCTGCCCACACGGTCAGTCCTGGGAAAGGACGGGCGCCTGTTACTTGAGACGCCCTCCTGGTTGACGACTCCGCGCAGCCAACAGGCCTACTCAGGCCTGGCCGGCCGTTCCCTGTCCCAGGTTCGTACGCAGCTCGTTTCGATGTTGCGTGACTGCGGCGCCATGCGAGATGAACCACGACCGATTAACCACGCGGTAAAGTTCTTCGAGAAAGGCGACCGGCCTTTGGAAATTCTCGCGACGCGGCAATGGTACTTGCGCAATGGCGGACGCGACGCGAACCTGAGGGACGTGTTGCTCGACGCTGGCCAGGCGTTGGACTGGCATCCGCCGCACATGCTCAGGCGTTACGAGCATTGGGTAGGGGGGTTGAATGGAGACTGGCTAATCAGTCGTCAACGTACGTTCGGCGTGCCGATTCCGTTCTGGTATCGCCTGGACGCGCAAGGCGAAGCCGAGCATGGCGCTCCGATTATCGCCAGTGAGGCAAGCCTGCCTGTTGATCCGGGCCTGGATACGCCACCGGGCTATCGATCCGAACAACGTGGTCAACCCAACGGGTTTATCGGTGAACAAGACATCATGGACACCTGGGCCACCAGTTCCCTGACGCCTCAGATTGCCGGCGGCTGGGGAGAGGACGATGGGTTGTTTGCCAAAATATACCCGATGGACCTCAGGCCCCAAGGTCACGACATAATCCGAACCTGGCTGTTCTCGACACTGGTACGCAGCCATTTTGAACACGGTTGCGCGCCATGGCGCAACGTCGCGCTTTCCGGGTGGATCCTTGATCCTGATCGCAAGAAAATGTCCAAGTCCAAGGGGAATGTGGTCACCCCTCAAGCCTTGCTCGACCAGTATGGAAGTGACGGCGTGCGCTATTGGGCGGCCTCGGCGCGGCTCGGCAGTGACACAGCCTTTGAAGAGCAGCAGATGAAAATCGGCCGCCGCCTGGCCGTCAAGCTGTTCAATCTTTCGAGGTTGGTTCAAGGCTTTGCGAAGGATGACACCGGGGATATCGACCAACCGCTGGATCAAGCCATGCTTGAACGCTTGGGTGGCGTAGTCCAGGACGCTACCGCCGCGCTGGAGGCCTATGACTACAGCGGGGCGTTGTCGCGTATCGAAGGATTCTTCTGGTGGTTTTGCGATGACTACGTCGAATTGGTCAAGCGTCGTGCCTACCGACCCGACGGCTACTCGGCGCGTAATGCATTGGCACATGCGCTGAGCGTGCAGCAGCGACTGTTTGCGCCATTTCTGCCCTTTGTGTGTGAGGAGGTCTGGCAATCCTGGAGTTGCGGCTCAGTGCACAAGGCGCCCTGGCCGCAAGGGGACGCTTGCCCTGACGCGGCTGTTGAACAGTTATTGATGAGCCTGAGCAGCGTGCTGTCTGCGATTCGCAAAGCAAAGTCTGACGCCAGCCAATCCATGAAGGCTCCGGTAGCACGTGTTGAGCTGGTCGACAGCGCCGCGCAGCTTGAATTGATAAAAGGCGTCAGCCAAGACCTGATAGAGGCGGGGCAGGTCGAGGCCTTGGTGTTTATAGAGGGCGCGGAGCGGCAGGTGGATGTCTGGCTGACGTAACGTGGAGTGGTGCCGACCGCCTCAGTGACACCCACTGGGGCGGGCCGGACCACGCATCAGCCTGCGCCAATCGAGCCACACCGGGACAATTGAGAGTACGAGTAGAAGCGAATAGGAATAGGCAAGCCTCATAGATGATCCGGCATAGGTCGCCAGCGGTTGCTTGGCTACCATTAGCACTCAGTAACCGAGAGGAATTTCCATGAGCACTCGCAAAACCCTGTTCATCACCGGCATCAGCAGCGGCTTTGGCAAGGCCCTCGCGACCGAGGCACTGGCTGCAGGCCACCGTGTCATTGGTACCGTTCGCAACGAAGCCGCGCTGCAAACGTTCGAGGCATTATCAGCGGAGCGTGCTCATGGCGTGATCCTGGATGTCACCGACTTTGAGCGGATCGACAGCGTCGTTGCCGAGATCGAGACCCGCTACGGCCCGGTGGATGTGCTGGTGAACAACGCAGGTTACGGCCATGAGGGCATTTTCGAAGAGTCGCCGCTGGAAGAAATGCGTCGTCAGTTCGACGTCAACGTGTTCGGCGCCGTTGCCGTGACCAAGGCGTTTGTGCCGTACTTCCGCCAGCGCCGCAGCGGGCACATCATCAACATCACGTCCATGGGCGGCACCATCACGATGCCGGGTATCGCCTACTACTGCGCCAGCAAGTTCGCGCTGGAAGGCATCTCCGACACCCTGAGCAAAGAACTCAAGCCATTCAACATTTTTGTCACCGCCGTGGCGCCAGGCTCATTTCGCACCGATTGGGCCGGCCGCTCGATGCAGCGTACGCCCCGCAGCATTGCCGACTACGATGCCAGCTTTGATCCGGTACGCCAGGCGCGCGAAGCGAAAAGCGGCCACCAGTTGGGGGACCCGCAAAAAGCTGCGCAAGCCATGCTGCAGTTGATCGCCAGCGACAACCCACCGGCCCACCTGCTGCTCGGCAGCGATGCGATAGGCTTTGTGCGCGAAAAGCTGACGCAATCCCTGCGTGACATCGACCAATGGGAAGCACTGACACGCTCTACGGATGGTCACGCTTCGTGAAACCGCAAGAGGGGCCTATGAATCATTTTGCCGCGCGAACCCGGCGCATGGTCCAACTGATGGAGCAGTTGGCCCCCCTGGAGGGCTACAACCTGAGCGCACTGAAAGACATACGCTTTCTGCGCTCCAATCGCCCGCTGACCCGCACGCCAGTGCTCTACGAGCCTGGCATCGTCATCCTGTGCCAGGGGCGCAAGCTCGGCTATCTGGGCGACGAGGTCTACCTTTACGACGCCCAGCACTACCTGGTGGTGTCTGTGCCAGTGCCTTTCACCATGGAAACCGACGCCAGCGAAGAGGAACCGATGCTGGCGGTATACATGCGCCTGGATTTCAAACTCGCTGGCGAACTGATCCTGGAAATTGACGAAAAATCCGGTCCGCCCCACGAACGTCCCAAAGGCATGTATTCCTCGCCGATGGACGAGATGTTGCGCGAGTCCACACTGCGCTTTCTCGAAGCGATGAGCCATCCGGTCGATGGCCCGATCCTCGGCCCCTCGCTGGTGCGCGAGATTTACTACCGGATCATCGCAGGTGAACAAGGAGGGTCCATGCGGGCGGCCCTTGGCAAGCAAGGCCATTTCGCAAAGGTGACCCGCGCCATTCGCAAGATACACAGCTGTTACCAGGAGCGGCTGGACGTCGAGTGCCTGGCCCAGGAGGCAAGTATGAGCGTACCCAGCTTTCATCTGCACTTTCGAACAGTCACCGACTCCTCACCCATGCAGTACCTGAAATCGACTCGTCTGCACCAGGCAAGGTTATTGATGCTCCGCGACGACATGTCGGCCTCATCTGCGGCTTTTAACGTGGGCTATGAAAGCGCATCGCAGTTCAGCCGAGAGTTCAAGCGCTACTTCGGCCGCACACCCCATGCTGAAGTCGAATGGATGAAAGCAACCTATTCGCTGCCAGCGCCGGTGCAGCCTTCTGTCTATGTGTCTTCGCACTGACCTGACAGCCAGGGCGCTGCCCCGTATCTGATTTTTCTGCATATGCCAATTTGACAGGCCGCTGTTATTTTTTATTCTTTCCTAACCTATGCTCCCCTCATGCAAAGTCCGCCTCCAGCGATGGCTTTCCATTGCTCATCAACCGCCAGGCTGAATGGCCTTTATTCGCATGGAGCATGCAATGGGTGTGAATCAGAACCCACATTTCGGTCTGATTGGGCAGATGTTCAAAAGTGACTACAGTTGGCTTTGCACGCGGGTAAGCCGGTCGATGGGTTGCGCCCATGGGGCTCAGGACATTGCATCGGAGACCTTCCTGCGGGTACTGGCATTGCCCGACCCTTCGCAAATCCGCGAGCCGCGGGCGTTGCTGACCACCATCGCGCGGCGCCTGATGTATGAGGGCTGGCGTCGCCAGGACCTGGAACGTGCCTACCTGGAAGCATTGGCCCAGGCGCCGATGATGGTGCACCCGTCGCCCGAGGAGCGTTTGCTGTTGATCGAGACGCTACTGGAAGTCGACCGCTTGCTCGACGGTTTGTCGGCCAAGGCCAAGGCGGCGTTTTTGTATCACCAGCTGGACGGTTTGACCTATGCGCAGATTGCCGAGCGCCTGCAGGTCTCGGTCAGCCGGGTTCAGCAATACATGGCCGATGCGTTCAAGCGCTGCTACCTGGCGATGACACAGCCATGAGCCACAGCGCGCCGGATGAGGCGATCATCGACGAGGCGGCGCAGTGGATGGCGTTGCTGCAATCCGGGCACGCCAGTGCTCAGGAGCACCAGGCGTTCCGTCGTTGGAGTGAGGGCGACCCACGGCGTGCCGAAATCTTCAACATGATGGGCGGCGTCCCGGCCGTGCTGAACAATGACGAACTGCGCCGCATGCCCCGCGACAGCCTGTTGCACACCCTCAACGCACCGTCGGGCCGCCGGCGCTTCTTGCGCAATACCCTGGCGCTGGTTGGCGTTGTGTCGTTTGGAAGTCTGATCACGCGGCTGTCCGACAGCTGGTTGCCGTTGGGCGCTTTGCGCACCGGTACGGGCGAGCGCCTGAACCTCACGCTGGAGGATGGCAGTGCATTGACCCTGGATGCGCGCAGCAAGGTGCTGACGCATTTCGATGCTCGGCAACGGCTGTTGCAGTTGCTCGACGGCAAGCTGCTGGTCGACGTTTTCAAGGACAGTCTCAGACCGTTTATCGTCGAGACCGAACACGGCCGCATGCGCGCCTTGGGTACGCGGTTTCTGGTACAGCAGGGCGAGGATCGTACCCAAATCACGATGCTGCATTCCCAGGTGGAAATCACCACGCGCGACGGCACTGTGCAGGTGATCAGTGCCGGCCAGAAAGCCACGTTCAATGCCCATGGCATCCTCGACCTGGAAACCGCCAGCGGCGGCGAGGCCTCGTGGACCCAAGGCTTGCTGGAAGTGCGTGACCGCTCATTGGGTGAAGTGGTGCAAGCCCTGCGTGACTACCGGCGCGGCATCATCCGCGTCAGCCCCGAGGCGGCGAGCCTGAGGCTGAGCGGGATTTTCCCGCTGGACGACAGCCAGGGCGCCCTGCAATTGCTGGCCAAATCCTTGCCGGTGCAGATCGATTATCACAGCCCTTATTGGGTCAGTATCGAGCGCCGATAAAAATAATTTTCCCAGCCCTATAAAACCCCCGCCACTGTTGCACAACCCAATACAGGCCAGGGTGTATCTGCCCGGGAGTGTTGTTTCGGGCCGTTATAAACCCATGCTTTTTTAGCCTAACGGCTGCCTATAAAAAACCCCGATCTGTTGTTCAACCCATCAACGGCATATCAATGATGGGAACCTCAACCATGCAACTCAAACCTCTCAGTCGCGCATCTCTGGCGGCACTGTCTCTGGCGATTGGCCTGACTTTGGCGGGACATGGCACGGCGGTGCTGGCACAGCCGCTGTCTGCGATATCGACCGCCCAGACTTTTGATTTTGATATCGCCAGCGGCCCCCTCGACCAAGCGCTGTTGACCCTGTCACGCAGCAGCGGGCAGATCATTTCCTTCCAGCAAGACCTTGTGCAAGGCCTGACCAGCGCGCCGGTGCGGGGCACCTTCACCACCGAGCAAGCGCTGCGACAGGCACTGCGCGGTGCAGCCCTTGACGCCGTGCCCAGTGGCGACGGCGGTTGGACCCTGCGCCGGGCGGCCAAGCCACCTGCAGCGGCGGTCAAGGCGGCGCCCACGGCGGCGAAAGTCCCGGGTGATGTGGCGTTGGAAAAGGTCGTGGTCACGGGGTCACGCATTGCCCGTGCCCAGGTTGAAGGGCCGTCGCCGGTCACGGTCATCACCGCTGACGAAGTCACCCGCAGGGGCTACAAAAACGTTTACGACGCCATCGCTTCGCAAACCCAGAACACCGGCATGACCCAGGGCGAAGACTACGGCAACACCTTCCAGCCGGCCGCCAGTGCCCTCAACCTGCGAGGGCTGGGGCCGAACCACACGCTGGTGCTGATCAACGGCAGGCGCGTGGCCGACTACCCCACGGCGTACGACGGCGCGGTCAACTTCACCAACCTTGCGAACATCCCGGCGGTGATGATCGAGCGTATCGAGATCCTCAGCAGCGGCGCCTCGGCGGTGTATGGCTCCGACGCGATTGCCGGGGTGGTGAACATCATCCTCAAAGACAAAATCAGCGGCGTGGACGTCAATCTGCGTGGTGGCGCCGCCGAGCGTGGCGGCGGAGACAACCAGCGCCTGCAGATCAGCGGCGGCGACACCTGGGGCGATTTTGACGGGGTATTCGGCCTGGAGCTGACCCAGCGCCAACCGATCTGGGCCAACCAGCGCGGCTTTATGAGCGACGGCCCGGCCAAGGATGTGGGCTACCGCCGTAACCTCGACAGCGGCGCCTACCTCGGCCCCGGCTGCGGCGCCTACG
Source organism: Pseudomonas sp. P7779 (assembly GCF_013386315.1). Classification (NCBI taxonomy): domain Bacteria; kingdom Pseudomonadati; phylum Pseudomonadota; class Gammaproteobacteria; order Pseudomonadales; family Pseudomonadaceae; genus Pseudomonas; species Pseudomonas sp. P7779. The sequence goes on from NZ_JACARZ010000063.1 coordinate 40,636, forward strand.
GCGGTATCTACAACGGCAAGCTCGGTGGCAGCAGCACCCGCTGCACCACCAACCAGTACTACAACGACTACTGGACCTTGCAGGCGCAAAAGGAAAACTATGACGGCTACACGCGCGGCACCTGGCATTTCAGCGACACCGGCAAAGTGTTTGCCGACTTGATGTTTGGCTTTGATCACACGCAGAACAACACGCGCGGCCCAAGCTTCACCTCGCCGGACTTTATCAACCGCAACACCGGTAACCTGGAGCGCTGGTCACGCAACTTTTCCAGCGAGGAAATCGGTGGCAAGACCAGCAACAACAGCAAATGGCGCGAAGTGTCCTGGACCGGCACCCTGGGCCTGGAAGACAAGTTCACCAACAGTGATTGGGGTTATCAGATTGCGGCGAACCGCTCCGAGTACACCAGCGACCGCACCACCCGCTACACGCCTTTGAGCGGCATCCGCGATTACTACCTCGGGCCGCAACTGGGCACACAGGACGGGCACCCGGTCTTCGCGCCAGACCCTTCGCGGCTGGACCAGCCGCTGACTCCGGAGCAGTGGGATCAGTTTCGCGGCAACCTGGTGCAGAAGAGTAAATCGGTTTCCCAAACCTTCAGCGCCAACATCAACGGCGACCTGTTCGAGCTGCCCGCCGGGCCGGTGGGCTTTGCCGGTGTGACCGAAGTGGGGCGGCAATCCTACAGCGTCGATGTCGACGACCAACTCAATGACGGCACGTTTTACAACACCACCCCGGCCTCCAATTCAGGCGGTTCGCGTGACCGCTACGCCGCGGGTGGCGAGCTGAGCATTCCCGTTACCGACACCTTGCTCGCCTCGGCGGCCGGGCGCTGGGACCAATACAAATTCAGTGGCCGCACCGAGCAACAAAAAACCTACAACCTGGGCCTGGAATGGCGCCCGGTGACCAGCCTGCTGTTTCGTGGTAGCTACGGCACCAGCTTTCGCGCACCCGACCTCAACTACCTCTACCAGGCCGCGACCAATGGCTACACGCCTGACCAGATCGACTATTACGGTTGCAGCAAGGGCGTAGAAGGGGCGTGTGACCGAGGCCGCGTGGATTACACCCAGACCGGTAATTCGGACCTCGCCTCCGAGCGTGGCAAGTCCTGGACGTATGGCTTTGTCTGGTCGCCCTCGCATCAGTTTGATTTCTCCGCCGACTTCTGGCGCGTCGAAATCAAGGACCTGTTGACCACCGTCGACATCAACCGCTTGCTGCAACAGGAAAACCAGTGCCGCAACGGCCAGCTTGATGCGACCACTTGCGCCGACGTCCTGGCACGCATCCAGCGCAATGCCAGCACGGCGGCAGTGGACCCGAACGTGCTGCAACGGGTGCAGGTCAATGCGATCAACGCCGCCAGCGAGCGGGTCAGCGGCCTGGACCTCAAGAGTAATATTCGCTGGGGCGCAGGCCAGTACGGCGCGTTCAGTTCGGCGATTGGCTACAGCCTGGTGCTGTCCCACTACCTCAAGGAATCGGACGATGCGCAAACCCAGAACCTGCGCTCCAGCACCGACAACCACGACTGGCGCAGCAAGGTCAACGCGAGCCTGACCTGGGACTACCAGCACCTCACCACCACGCTGACCGGCATTCGCTACGGCAGCGTGACCAATGGCGCCGGCGATGGGCGCCTGTCGCCCTGGACCACCTTCAACGCCAGCGCCCGTTACCAGGTGAACGAGCAGGCGAGTGTCGGCCTGACCGTCAACAACCTGCTCAATCAGGTCAAGCACGATGACTCCGCCGGCTGGCCGTATTACCCCAGCGGCAACTACGACCCCTATGGCCGCCAGGTCTGGCTGGACGTGAGTTACCACTTCGGCAAGTAGCGCATAAGCCCATGCGCTAACGGTCTAACCGGTGCTCTATAAAAACCCTGGCGTCGACGCACAACCCTGCATAAGTGAGCCTTCAGTGTTTTTGGAAAAGGAGTTGAGTTTGTGAGCCTGTTTCGCTTCATGGTGTGGGCACTGCTGACGGGCCTTTGGGCGCCGTCACTGCTCGCTCAACCGACGCACGCTTTGACGGTATACGGCGAAGCGCCCAAGTACCCGGCCAACTTCAAACACCTGGATTACGTCAACCCGAACGCGCCCAAGGGCGGCAGTTTCCGTCGTTCGTCGATGGAAGGCGGGGCGTTTGATCACCTGATCCCGTATGTCGACAAAGGCACCGGCATCACCCAGATCCAGGGTTGGCTCTACAGCCCGTTGGCGTACCGTTCGCAGGATGAGCCGTACACCGTGTACGGGCTGGTCGCGCAAGGCATGGAGCTGGCAGATGACCATTCATGGCTGCGTTTCTACCTCAATCCCAAGGCGCGGTTTGCCGATGGCACGCCCATCACCGCGCAGGACGTGGCCTACACCTTCAAGCTGTTCACCACCGAAGGCAGCCTGGCGTATCGCCAAAGCTTTGCCGATGTGGACCAGGTGCTGGTGGAATCGCCGACCCAAGTGCGGTTCACCTTCAAAAGCGCCGACAATCGCACCTTGCCCCTGGACCTCGCTTCACTGCCGGTGCTGCCGGAACATTGGTGGCAGGGGCGCAATTTCGCCAACGGCGGCGGCTTTGAACCGCCGGTGGGCAGCGGCCCGTACCGTATCAGCAGCGTGGACAACGGCCGCAGTGTCACCTTCGAACGGGTCAAGGACTGGTGGGGGCGAGACCTGCCGGTGACGCAGGGGCAGTACAACTTCGACACCCTGCGGCTTGAGTTTTTTGCCGACGGCGACGTGTCGCGCCAGATCCTGCAAGCCCAGGGTTACGACTTCAATCGCGAATTTTCCGCCACCAGTTATTCGGTGGGCTACGACGGCGAGGCTTTGCGCGACGGTCGTCTGCAACGTGAACAACTGGCGCCGAATGCCGTGCAGGGCACCCAGGGTTTTGTGTTCAACCTGCAAAAACCGCAGTTCCAGGACCGCCGCGTGCGCGAGGCGCTGAGCCTGTTGTGGGATTTCGACTGGAGCAACCGGCAGATGATGCACAGCCTGTACCTGCGCCAGCGCAGCTTCTTTTCCCGCAGCGCATTGGCGGCCACCCAGCTGCCGGATGCCCAGGAGCTGGCCATTCTGGAACCCTGGCGCGGGCAAGTGCCGGAGGAGGTGTTCACCCAGGTCTACCAGCCGCCGCGCACCGATGGCAGCGGGCGCATTCGGCCGCAGCAGGCGCAAGCGCTGAAGTTACTGGCCGAGGCGGGCTGGACCCCGCGCGGCGACCAGTTGGTTAACGCCGAGGGCACGCCGTTGCAGTTCACCTTCCTGAATGCCCAGAAAGGCTTCGAGCGTTTGCTGCTGCCCTACAAACGCAACCTGGCGCAGATCGGCATCGGCTTCACGATCCGCATGATCGACTCGGCCCAATACGCCAACCGCGTGCGCGCACGGGACTACGACATGATCGTCAACGGCTACCCGGTCAGCCCATCGCCGGGCCGCGAGCTGACCAACTACTTCGGTTCCGAGAGTGCCGATGACCCTGGCTCCAACAATTACATGGCACTGCGCAACCCGGCGGTGGACGCCTTGATCGATGGCCTTGTCCGCGCCAACGACCGCCCGACCATGGTGCGCTACGCCCATGCCCTCGACCGCGTGTTGCAGTGGGGCTTCTACTGGATTCCCAACTATTACCCGCCGGGCTCGTCCTCGCTGTGGTGGAACCGTTTTGGTCGGCCCCGCACAGCGCCGCTCAATGACGTGGGCATCGACACCTGGTGGGAAGTGAGCCCGACACCGCTGACCACCGCACAGATGCGTCAACTGACTGAGGCTTCCCAACATGCTGGCCTATAGCGCGCGCCGTTTATTGCTGATCGTGCCGACGCTGGTGTGCATCCTGCTGGTCAACTTTTTTATCGTGCAAGCCGCCCCGGGTGGCCCGGTTGAGCAAGCCATCGCGCGCTTGCAAGGCATCGGCAGCCAAGCGTCGGTGGCCGGCACACGGGTGGAAACCGGCAGCACTGAATCGCGCACAACTCGTGGCCTGGACCCCGCGCTGGTGGCCGATATCGAGCGCCAATACGGCTTCGACAAGCCCCTTGGCGCGCGGCTGTGGTTGATGCTCAGCAGCTACGCGCGGCTGGATTTTGGCGATAGCTTCTTTCGCGGCGCCAAGGTCACCGACCTGATCCTGCAAAAACTGCCGGTGACTTTGTCCCTGGGCTTCTGGGCCACGCTGATCAGTTACCTGGTGTCGATCCCGCTGGGCATCCGCAAGGCCGTGCGCCATGGCAGCCGCTTCGATGTGTGGAGCAGTGCGGCGGTCATTATCGGCCACGCCATGCCGGCGTTCCTGTTCGCCTTGCTGCTGATCGTGGTATTCGGCGGCGGTAGCCTGTTGAACTGGTTTCCGGTGCGCGGCCTGGTCTCGGAGAACTTTGCCAGCCTGTCATGGGCGGGCAAGGTCGTGGACTACTTCTGGCACCTTGTCTTGCCGGTATCGGCGCTGGTGATTGGCGGCTTTGCCACACTGACCATCCTCACCAAAAACAGCTTCCTCGACGAGATCAGCCGCCAGTACGTAGTGACCGCGCGGGCCAAGGGTTTCAGCGAAAAACAGGTGCTGTACAAACACGTGTTTCGCAACGCCATGCTGCTGATCGTGGTTGGCCTGCCCCAGGCGCTCACCGCGATGTTGTTCGGCGGCTCGTTGCTGATTGAAGTGATTTTCTCCCTCGACGGCCTCGGTCGCCTGAGCTACGAAGCGGCAGTGGCACGGGACTATCCCGTGGTCTTCGGCACGCTGTTTATCTTTACCCTGGTCGGGTTGGTCATCAAGTTGCTGGGCGACCTGTGCTACCGCGTGCTGGACCCCCGGCTGGATTTTTCCGCGAGGTCGCACTGATGCCGGTTTTTACTCCGATTACCCGTCGCCGCTGGCTGCACTTCAAGCGCAATCGCCGCGGCTGGTGGTCGCTGTGGATGTTCCTGGCGCTGTTCGCCGTTTGCCTGGGTGCCGAACTGCTGGCCAACGACAAGCCACTGGTGATGGCGTACCAGGGCTCACTGTATTTCCCGGCCTTCGAGCGCTACACCGAGCAGGATTTCGGCGGCACGTTGCCGTTTCAGCCGGATTACCGTGACCCTTACGTGCATGAACTGATTGAAGGGCAGGGCGGCTGGATGCTGTTTGCGCCTATTCCGTTCAGCTACGACACGGTCAACTACGACCTCACGACCCCTTCGCCGGCGCCGCCCAGCGCGAGCAACTGGCTGGGCACCGATGATCAAGCCCGGGATGTATTGGCGCGGGTGATTTTCGGCACCCGGGTATCGCTGTTATTTGCCTTGGCGCTGACCGTGGTGAGCACTTTGATCGGGGTCGCCGCCGGCGCGCTGCAAGGCTATTACGCCGGTTGGGTCGACCTGTTGGGGCAGCGCCTGATCGAGATCTGGTCGGGGCTACCGGTCCTGTACTTGCTGATCATCTTGTCCGGATTTGTCGAACCGGGTTTCTGGTGGCTGCTGGGGATCATGGCGCTGTTTTCCTGGCTGACCCTGGTGGATGTGGTGCGCGCCGAGTTCCTGCGCGGGCGCAACCTGGAGTACGTGAAGGCCGCGCGAGCCCTGGGTGTGGGCGATGTTCAGGTGATGTTGCGGCACATTCTGCCCAACGCGCTGACTGCCACCTTGACCTACTTGCCGTTCATTTTGACCGGGGCCATTTCGACCCTCACCGCCCTGGATTTTCTTGGCTTCGGCATGCCCACGGGCAGTGCGTCCCTGGGTGAGTTGATCGGCCAGGGAAAAAACAACCTGCAAGCCCCGTGGCTGGCGCTGACCGCGTTTTTTACGTTGGCGTTGATCCTGTCCCTGTTGGTGTTTATCGGCGAAGCCTGCCGCGACGCCTTCGACCCCCGATCCTGATAAGCGAGCTGTGCCGTGACTGACACGTTGATTGAAATTCGTAACCTGAAAGTGGCGTTCGACGGGCACAAAGCGGTGCGTGGCATCGACCTGGATATTCACCCGGGCGAGTGCCTGGCGCTGGTGGGCGAGTCGGGCTCCGGCAAATCGGTGACCGCCCACTCGATCCTGCAATTGCTGCCGCCCCACACCACGCGTACCCAGGGCAGTATTCGCTACCAGGGCGAAGAGCTGCTCGGCGCGCGGCCGGAGCGTTTAAGGCAGATTCGCGGCGATCGCATCGCGATGATCTTTCAGGAGCCGATGACCTCGCTCAACCCGCTGTACAGCGTCGAACGGCAGTTGTCCGAAACCCTGCTGCTGCACAAAGGCCTGGGCGGTGCGGCGGCGCGTGAGCGCGTGTTGGAGTTGCTCGAACTGGTGGGCATCCAGCACCCGCGCCAGCGCCTGGCAGCGTACCCGCATCAGCTCTCCGGCGGGCAGCGCCAGCGGGTGATGATCGCCATGGCCCTGGCTTGCGAACCGCTGCTGTTGATCGCCGACGAGCCCACCACGGCCCTGGACGTGACCGTGCAGCGACGCATTCTTGCGCTGCTCAAAGACCTGCAGCAACGCCTGGGCATGGCGCTGCTGTTGATCAGCCACGACCTCAACGTGGTGCGCAGCATCGCCCAGCGCGTGGCGGTGATGCGCGCCGGCCAGATCGTCGAACAGGCCGACTGCCAGGCACTGTTTGCCGCGCCGCAGCACGCCTACAGCCGGCAGTTGCTCGAAGCCGAGCCAGAGGGCAGGGCGGTGGTGCGTGAAACGGCGGACAACCTGCTGGAGGTGGACAACCTCAAGGTCTGGTTCCCGCAAGGCGGCCTGCTGCGGCGCAAACCGCCGATCAAGGCGGTGGACGGCATCGACCTGCGCCTGCAACGTGGCAAAACCTTGGGCATTGTTGGCGAATCCGGCTCGGGCAAATCCACCCTAGGCCAGGCGATCCTGCGGTTGATCGACGCCCAAGGCAGCATTCGCTTCCAGGGCCAGGCCCTCGACGCACTCAAAGGCAAGGCCCTGCGTCCGTGGCGGCGCAAACTACAGGTGGTGTTTCAAGACCCGTTCGGCAGCCTCAGTCCGCGCATGAGCGTGCAGCAAATCATCGAAGAAGGCCTGCGCGTACACACGGACCTCAATGCTTGCGCGCGCGAAGCTCAAGTGATTGCCGTGTTGCGCGACGTCGGACTCGACCCCGATACGCGCCATCGCTTCCCCCACGAATTCTCCGGCGGCCAGCGCCAACGCATCGCAATCGCCCGCGCACTGGTGATTAAGCCGGATTTGATATTGCTCGACGAGCCCACCTCAGCCCTCGACCGCACCGTGCAAAAGCAGGTGGTGAGCTTGCTGCGCAGGTTGCAGGAGGAACATGGGCTGACGTACTTGTTCATCAGCCACGACCTGGCGGTGGTAAGGGCGTTGGCTCACGACTTGATCGTGGTGAAGGATGGCGTGGTGGTGGAGGCGGGGAGTACCGAGCAGTTGTTCGACGCGCCGGAGCATGCCTATACGCGGGATTTGCTGGTAGCGTCGTCGTTGAGGAATCGCGAGTAGTACAGCCTAGTGGGCGCTGATCTCACGCTTTACCGTCTGCAGTGCTTCTGCCAACAACCAGTCCCGGAACGTCGTCAGTTTGGGCAGGCTGGCGCACTCAGGCCGATAAATGACGTAGTAGGCCAGATCCGAGTGTTCGGCGTAATGGCGGTCGGGGTTTTTTCGTCGGGTGGGTTACTGTCGGCTTATGGCTGGAACACAGTGCTGTAGGTTTCGCTTTTACCGCTGGTGTTGGCTGTCGTCGCGCTGGCACTGACTGTCCCCAAGTACATGGCCGGTCGGTTTGATCTGAAAGGGCAAGGTGCGTTAGCCACTCGAGCGCATTTCCTGCTCAAAAAAATCCCGGGCGCTATACGTCATTTAACAAGTGGGCGATGTCAGATGTTCATAAGCAGTTCACGGGCCCGATTTTACTGAATCAGTGATCTCGAAATTAGCGCGACTGTTCATCGATGAATGTTCACGGACCTAGTTTTCCCCGCCATCCTTAGCCCCGTCGCCCGGCCTGTGACGGTCCCAGTCCAGAGGCTAAGCCCTTAATGCTGGAGTTCGGAAGGTGAGTTTGCCGGATGCTTACGAAAAGCGTGTGGCACAGATAGGAGAAAAAATCTGAGAAAATGGATGGTAAGGAGATCCCGCTTTTTCTTTGTCCTTCAAATATAACAACTCCGTTTTATTTTTTGTTTTATAGGGTTGACATTCGGAAATCATACAGAATTGTGATGTGCATCAGGGAAAATGGCTGATTTCTTTGGTTTCCGTTAGGTTTGTTTTTCAAGTGGCGTCTTTTGAACCCGTCGCAGCGACGACTTAAATGAAGCCGGTCAGCCTGTCATTTTTAGGGCTTTTTCGTGACCCTATCCGGGAGCTCGCAAGGGCAGAAAATAGGCTTGCTGAAAACCCTGTGGCAGATAAGCTGGTGTTGGACGTTCGCAAATCATCGCAGCGGGAGATGCTCCCGCTGCGTCACGGACGTCAAGGACGGGGAGTTGCGGGAGGAAGTGCTGCTATGTATTGCAGGGCTTCCAAATTCATGCTCAGACCGAGTATGAAACAGGATCGCCATCCGTTGAGGGAGCGGTCGGATGCCTCCTCAACCCTCTGCCAGCGCTGCAGGACCCTGATCACAGCATTGATGTCGGTCGGGTCATCAAAATAAGCGTAAGGGTCGAGAAGTATTGAACCCCATAGGTCGCGGATTTCTCTGTGAAAACCTGCTGGCACGATAATGTTGTCGATGTGCCACTTTGCAGTTACCAGCTCAGCGCCCGTGACATCATAAGGGATAGCATTGACCTCTGGTGCCTTCCAAGGAGGTGAGATCACGATGAGCATGATTCTGCGCTCTGCAAAGGCATCGAAATAAGGGTGAATAGGGCGTTCGCCGTCAAGCGCACCTTTGGTGAGGTTGCCTCTCTTCGTGTTGCAGTTGAAGCAAGCAGGCACCAGATTCTTTGAGTAGAAAGAAAACTCCGCATAAAAGCTTTTTGGCAGGTAATGATCGAGGGTGCCAACACCTCGCCCCCCGCACACCGGACAGGCGCCCGCCAGCGAATATCTTAATTGCTCTATAAAACCCAACGCCAAGGGTGGGCTTGTGTAGAGATGTTGCAAATGGGCTTTCTTATCCTCAAATTGCTGATCAACATCAACCAGCCACGGATTACCACAGCCTCGATCGTATTCCGCAAACCGTTCTCTCATAGCTGGCATGTGCGCCACGATGGCTTGCGCATTATCGGATTTTGAAGCCTCAAGAAGCTGCAAGTTTTCAATGTCATCTACGACGGGTAGCGGGATCTTACGCATTTTCGCTATCCATTTTTTTATGAAGCAGCATCAACGCTTCAGTACTTAGCTCACCCGAATACTTTTGCAAGGCCTCGGTAAATGTGCTGCTCTGATTTTTGGCATGAACGACGAGCTCCTCATAAAGGTGCATGGGAAGATCGTCGCCAAACACTTCATTAGAAATGGACGCAACGTTTGCCCCCAGGGTTTGGAGGCGAGGGTGGCTCACCTTTATTAACCCCTCTGACTCCCACATGACATGCACCTGAGCGCTTTGGACTTCGCGAACTACGAATGGCGAATGGGTCGCTATAATTGCTATGGACTGTGTTGCTTCTAGGATTTTATTGAGCGTTCGCATGAACCTTGAAATAAGGTTCGGATGCAAGAAGTTTTCAGGCTCATCAATGATAAACGCGGAAGAAGGGCCAGCGTTTGCAAGCGCTATCAGGCAAAAATTAATGAATGACTGCTGTCCCAAACTCAGGGGTCGTTCGCTGCCTCGCTCGTCGACAAACTTAATTGGACGGGAGTGATCAATCTGTGCGATCTGTTTCAGCTGGCTGAATTCTCCACCCCTCATCCAATCTTCAAAATTGGCGTGACCGCCTCGTTTGTTAGAGTTGGGCTCGTTATTGTTCGGGTGGTCGATCGGAATGTATAGCTGAAGATTTGGGAATTCAGCGGCGAGGACTTCTCGAAAAATGTCCAATGATTTATACATGGGGCCAAGACTGCGGGCGACATCGACCAGCAGTTGTGTCATAGGCACTGAGTCATATTTTTTGGGCGTAGCGGGGTTAAACGTGAATATCCGGGCTCTACCCATGCCTGCTTCTGAAGCAGGTGTAAACTGGCGGCGTGATGAGGTGTGAATGAAGGCCAGAACCTGATTAAGATCTGGGCGATTGGTGATCTCTACGCTCTTATTTTTTGTATCCGCCAAGCCGCGCGCCAGCTTTGCAAGCGATGCAGTTTTACCTGATCCGTTTTGGCCGATTATGACTGAAATTCGTCCTCTGAAGAAGTTTGACTTGTCGAATAGAAAGTTGAACGTAACGTTCGGCCCTTTTCCTATTAAAGCGGCGCTGAAGGTCTGGCGGGCATCCGCTACTTTGATGCTCAATCCTTGGATAATTCTCTTTGCCCGACGGAAGGCGAAATAAGCTTCGCTTGATCTGATAAAGCCCAAAGAAAATTCGGAAGAAGAGGTGAAACCGCGCCAGGATACATGGAACCCAGTTGCCACAGCGATGTCTTGAGCGGCTGTTAATAGCTCTCGTGCCCGCTTGGCTCCGAAGATGTTGTGCAGAAGATTGTAAGATTTGCTGTCGGAAAGTAAAGTTCTGAACGGTACTTTGAGCGAGCGGGCATCAATAGGCTCATGACTTTGTAATACGCTGTTGAAAAACTCATTCAGGTTGTTGTTTCCTTGGATGGCGCAGTGCCCATTGAAACTCTCGTATGCGCCGTCATATGTCCTGAAGTAGATTGCGCACCCCATTCCAAACTTTGTGTCTTTTCGATTGCTCAGCTTAGGTGTGATGACGATATCGTGTGAGTTTTTGTTAAAGTTGGGATAAGGGTCATGGTAGAAAAAAACTGTGACGGGTTCCGTCGGAGATGCCTTTTTTGTCTTCATTGAATTGGGTATCATTCGGGCAATAGAGTGTTTTGGAGACGCCGCTATCTATTAGCAGGGCTTAGTTATGCTGTGGCGAAATGATATCACGAAAATTGATGCCTCTACTGCACAGATAGCTCAGGCCAATCGTTACTGATCGATCACCGGCTCAGCGTGAGGAGGTGGATGTAATGGAGTTGAACCATTCCAAAGTCGATGCCGGATGCGGCTAATTGGTTAATCTAATCCGGGAGGCTCTTGCGGGTTAGATAGCGAGACAAAGCGGCCTGTGGCTCGGCACCAGGCGATCGTTGTGCCTGACTAGCTCTCGCCACTTTGGTGAATCCACGTTGCGTATGCCGATATCAACGTTTCGGGCAGGCTGGGTAGATTCCGCTCGGCCTGTGCGATCTCCGGAGCACTTTTGATGCATTCAGCTAGCCAGGTGATTAGCCGAAGGCGTGAGGTAGGGCATCGCATTACTTGACTTTCCAGAGCGTCGGCCAAACTACCCGAGCAAAAGAAGATCAACGTCTGCTTGGCTTGATCAAACACGCTTGGCTAGAAAGCGGAGGTGTATACGGCTACCGCAAAATTCACGATGACCTACGTGAACTGGGAAAGGCATGCGGGCGAAATCGAGTCGGGCGCTTGATGCAGGCGGAGGGGCAGCTTCGATATGGCTGTAGCCCTGGTCGAGCACCAGACTTGCAGCTTCGCGCTTGAACTCGGGCGTAAAGGAACGACGTTGCTTGGTCATCGGACACCTCTCTATGGCGAGCATTCTCGCCTAAATGGGTGTCCGGTTTCATTAGACCACTACAATGAGCCCACACCTGATTTTCTAGGCCCGTAGCTAAGAGAAGCTAGATAACTGTTTTGCAGAGCCGTCCTCTCTCTCCCGATTTTCTTAATTTTAATCAGCTTCTGCTCCTTCCACTCAACAACCTTGGTTCAGCTATTTCCCGCTTTATTCCGAGCAAAAATATCAGCAACGCAGCCAGCAGAAGTACGCTAGTGATCCAGTGCAGTTGTGAAACATCAATTCCACGCGCGATAGCGGCACCGCCGATGGCTGCTCCAGTCGCAAAGCCGATGTAAATGACGGAATGATTCAGTGCAATTAGAAGGGCGCTATTTTGCGGCGCCAGGTTGATCAAGCGTGCCTGTTGAGGAGCGAAGGTCGCCCAACCGGTGATCGACCATATGGCTAATGCACATGCGGTAGTTAACGTAGAAGTCGCACTTATCTGCATCATGGCTTGATTGATGGCTGCGATAGCCAAGCAAAATGCGAGAGGTGTTGTTACGCCAAAACGGTCGAGAAGACGACCGCCCAACTGGCTACCGATCAGCCCTCCGACACCGTATACGAAGAACAAAAAAATCACTGTCTGAGGATCATGACGCTCTGCAAGCATGGCGCCCAAATACGTGTAGCTAGTCAGGTTTGCGGTGTTCCAAAGCAAGCTGGGCAGCAAGGCCAGCAGAACCGTTGGCCGTATAAGGGGCGCAAATCGTGCTGCGTAAGTCAGCCGACTCGTATTCAGGTGTGATTGGTTTGCAAACGTACGACATGAAAGTGCAAATACAGCCCCCCCCGAGAGGGTCGCCACGAGCCAGAATGTAGCTCTCCAGCCAATCGCGTGGCCAATGGCCGCGCCGATTGGAACGCCAAAAACCGCGGCCGCAGTCAATCCCAATGCAACGGCGGACAGGGCCGCACCCTTGCGATTGGCTGGCGCAAGAGCGGTGGCCAGGGCATAGGCGGTTGAGGTGTACAGCGCTGCTGCGATGCCTGCAATGGCACGGGCGACCATCAGCAGTTCATAGGATTGAGCCAGGGCACAAAGGAAATTGCCGACAGCGAACATGGCCAGTGCTGAGATACACACACGCCGTTGGTTCAGTGTTGCAGTCATTGGCACTATCAATGGCGCGGCCAAGGCGTAAGTGAGGGCGTATGCGGTGACTGTAAGGCCCGCTGACTCAAGGCTGGTGCTCAGGTCTTGTGCCATGAGTGACAATACGCCGGAGACTACAAAGACGTCTGTTCCTATGGCGAAGGTGCCCAATGCAAGCAGCCAGATGACAGGGTTCAGTGCTGTGGTGGGTGCTTTACTCATCAATCATTCATCACTCTTTGCGCGTTCAACCCTCATGCAAATGTTTCGTCGAGCCAATCAAAAATAGTCTGATGAACGCGACTCATCGCCCCCATATGGCAATGCTCCCCGGCACCTTCGGAGGTCAGCAGTAGAGCCAGATGTTTTGGGCAGGTTAATACCGCATACACCTGCTCGGGTTGCCCTTTTAAAAACTGATCGTTTTCGGCGTCCAATACCAAGGTGGCAGCCTTGATCAAGTGAGCGCAGTCTTTCAGCGTGTACTGTCTGGTCATGCGGATAAACTCGGCGCCGGAGGTAACGCCAAACGTCCATTTGCCGTTATCAAGTGCCCATCGCTTGCCCGTGTTCAGGCGTCTGGCCAGGTTCAGCAACGGTTCCGCGAGGCTGTCCTGCTTGTTCGAGATCCATGTGGTCAGGAAAGAAGGGAGTGCGTTTCTAAACGCAAAATTAAAATCATAAAGCCCGTCATCCAGGATGATTGCAGCGACGCGATGCTCATACGCTGCAGCACGCGCGACCAGGTAGCCGCCAAGGCTGTATCCGAACAATGCGATCTTGTCGGCGAGCACTTCCGCACGCGTCAATGCAAAATCGATGACAGGCGTAATCACCGCCTCCCAGTCGTGCCGAAAGGGAATTCGCTGATCGCGAATAACCGATCCCTGGCCTGGGCCGTCAAACGCCAACACGTTATACCCACGTAACAGCGCCGCTGCGGCGATTGCGTAATAGGACTCTTCCTGAGTGGAGTCAAAGCCGTTGTTATAGATGATTGTGGGTTTGGGACTGCCCGAATGATCAGCCAGGAAAAGGTACCCCGGAAGGGTCGTTCCCTCATAAGGGATGGATACTATTTCGAAGGGGGTATCCAGAAGCTGTGCTGCCGAAATGAATGCCTCACGCGAGGCGTTACTGATTCGCGCAACGTCTTTATCCGTTTCAGGGTTGGCGCGTTTGAAAAACTCGGCCGTCCTGTAGTAATTAGCCGCTCTGAAAAAAGCTTCACGGGCGCTGACTCGGTGGCCACGCGCCAGAGAATGCTCTGCCAATCCCGCAACACGGTCCGCGGTGGCTTCCCACTCCCGTAGCCATGCTTCTTCGTTTCCTTCTGGAATGGCTTTAGCTGTCATAAGTACTTCGCCCAAATCAGCACCGCTGTAGCCAGCAAAACCGGCGGTTCTGAGGGTTTCGAAAGAAAAAGACTCATTTTTGAAAAGGAATTTCATGGCAGACACCCCGGCGCAGAAAATGGAATCGTATTCTCAGTGATGGAGCAAATGCAACGTTAATGTTCGATCGATAAATAAAGCGGATGAGTATTTGATTGAATCATAGACGTACATTCGGGAGTGCCGGCTCGATTACAGGGTTTCGATCATTTTGGCTTTACTAAAGGCATCCCGAGTGGAATGGCGCGCTTTGCCACGTCATCTGATCAAAGCAATTCGCTTAGAAATTCGATGAACGCATTGACTCTTCTAGAGCCTCGATAATTGGGCAGATAAAGCGCTGAGATGGCCGAGCTCGCGCTATTGGGGTTGACCACAAAAGATTCAAACAAGGACGTCAGCCTTCCGCTTTCGATATCTTCGCTGACGAGCCAGTCAGGCAACAGTGCCACGCCACCGCCTGCCAGTGCGACTTCGCGCAAGACTTCGGCATTGTTACTTTTGAGCCGGCCATCAACCGATACGCGGACCTCCCCACTGTCTTCCTGAAAGGTCCAGACCTGCTGCTGAGGGCCATAGCTGAAGCGCATACAGTCATGTTGCAACAGGTCGGTTGGCTGCTTTGGAAAGCCGCGTACGTCCAGGTATTCGGGGCTGGCGACTACTTTTCGGCGAAACGTACCTATGGCGCGGCTGACCACTCCGTCCATGGTTGCTGCTGTTCCCAGTCTGATAGAAAGATCGATACGCTCACCGAGCAAATCGACGATGTCATCCGACAAGGTCATATCTAATTCAAGGTCTGGATAGCGCTGTAGAAATGCACCGATATGAGGGCTGATCAATCGTCGTCCAAACGCGACAGGCACTGAAATACGTAATTGCCCGGTAGGTGCATCACCCCGATCCGTGACCGACGCATCAGCGTCAGCCATGGCACTCAGAATTTCCCGAGCCTTCAAATAATATGCGGAGCCCGCGTCAGACAAGGTGACTTGACGGGTTGAGCGATTGAGCAATACAGCGCCTAGTTCGGCTTCCAGCCCATCGATCATTCGCGTTACCGAAGAGGTTGCCAGGCCCAATTGTCTGGCCGCAGATGAAAAGCCCTTGGAGTCGACGGTCTGCACGAACATCTTCAGGGCCAGCAGCTTGTCCATAACACTCCTTAAACGGTATCAGCGCGTCTGTTGGTGCAGTTGATAGCGATCAGAGATTCTTCTCTGACCGCGCATGTCGAGATCCGCAGGGTGCTTTGCGCATTGCGCAAGATTGTGTTGCAGATCGCACCGATTCTCCTGTTGAGACAGCGCCGCTACCTTGCACGCCTGAAACCTATTCATGCGCGGCGTAGCCCGCTTATCTACAGGAAAGCCTATGAAACTTTTCGACCCCATTACAATTGGCACTCACACTCTCAAGCATCGTATCGCGATGGCTCCCCTGACGCGCTCGCGTGCCGGTCAACCAGGTAACGTGCCGACGCAGTTGAATGTCGAGTATTACCGTCAACGTGCAAGCGCCGCGCTAATCATCACAGAGGCTTCTCAAATTTCACAGCAGGGTCAAGGTTACGCCTGGACTCCAGGTATCTACACGCCCGAGCAAGTTGCTGGATGGAAGGCCGTCAGCGATGCCGTTCATGCCGAAGGCGGTACGATATTCTTGCAGCTTTGGCACGTGGGTCGTATCTCCCATCCCAGTTTTCAACCCAACGGTGGATTGCCGGTCGGGCCGAGTGCTTTGAGTGTAGAGGGCGGCAATACATTCATTATTGATGAAGAAGGCAATGGCGTCTGGGGTGACGTTCCAGTACCACAGGCCCTGACAATCGAGGGTATCCAGTCAATTATTCAGGACTACCGTGTTGCCGCGCGTAATGCTGTACTGGCGGGTATGGATGGCGTAGAAATCCATTCTGGCAATGGGTATCTGCTAGACCAGTTCATCGATTCCAACAGCAATAAGCGTGATGATATTTACGGAGGGAGTATTGAGAATCGTGCTCGACTTTTGCTCGAAGTCACTCAGGCAGTGATTGAGGAAGTGGGGGCTCACCGTGTCGCGGTACGCCTGACGCCCATGGGGCGTTTCATGGGCATGGGAGATGCGACACCAGAAGCGACATTCGGTTATGTGGTGACGCAGCTCAACACGATGAATCTGGCCTATCTGCACCTGGTCGAACCGGTCATTGTGGGCATCGAGCGAGATGAAAACTTCGATCCGCGCTGGGACACGATCATCAAGCAGCTTCGTGAGAGTTACAGCGGTGTGCTGATGCTCGCCGGTGGGTACGATCAAAAGACTGCCGAGGCTGCACTCGAAAGTGGGCGAGGGGACATCATTGCATTCGGGCGTAACTTCCTCGCCAACCCCGATCTCCCAGCGCGTTTCAAGGCAAACCAGCATTTGAATCCGGCTGATGGCGCCACGTTCTTTGGTGGCGATGCGACGGGTTACACCGATTACCCCGCTCTGGCAGATCATGCCTGAACTGGCGCGTGAACGTTGAACCCCATCGGTAGAGAGCCTGGCCATTCATAGCCAGTGCATTCTTTTGTTTTGTATGATGCCTCAATCAGCTCGAGCGAGGCGTTATGCAAGACTCAAAAAAGGTCAACAACAAGGCCTCCGGCAAGGTGGCGCAGACAGCCGCGGTGGTCAAATCGACCGCACGGCGTTTGTCGCCCGAAGTCAGAGAACAGCAAATCGTGCAGAAGGCGATAGAGCATTTTGCGACGTGCGGATTTTCGGGCAGTACGCGCGAACTGGCGCGCCAACTTGACGTCACCCAACCGCTGCTCTACCGATACTTCCCCAGCAAAGAAGCACTGATTGACCGCGTATACGATGAGGTCTATCAGTGGGATGACGCTTGGGAGTCCATCATAAAAGACCGCTCGGAAGGTCTTCAGTCTCGCTTGGTGCGTTTCTATACCGCTTATGCCCAGGTGATCCTGCGACGAGAATGGATTCGTATCTTCGTGTTTGCCGGTTTGACTCGCGAAGGTATCAATGATCGCTATCTGGCCAAATTGCGCGAGCGGGTCTTCATTCCCGTTATCGCGGAAATTCGCCACGCGCATGGTCTGGCGCCGTCAGCGAGTGCGACGATCAGTGAAAGCGAACTCGAACTGATCTGGAGTTTGCACGCCAGTATTTTTTACGTGGGCGTTCGAAAGTGGATCTACGATCTTCCCGTGACTGAGGACATAGACGTGCTGATCAAGCAAATGGTCGACGCGTTCCTCAACGGCAGCCCTCACACCCTGCAACAACTGGATAGCGACGCGCTCGACATCCACTCTTGAGTTGAACAGCGATGCCGCCCCTGTGCGGCGTTGAACACTGCTTTTAGACGTCTGCATTACTGGCTGTCATTACTTTCCTTGGCGATTTGCGCAAAGGGTGATGGATGGCGCGCCCCCCGCTTTCGCGCTAAGAAAACTCCCTGACACCCGCCTGATAAGCCTTCCGAATCGGCGGCACGCAGCATTGCGCGCACAAAAATATGCCCCCCAACCTATTTACTTCAAATTCGTGAAGCTCTATTGTTTATCAAGTGATAAATAAACACAAAACGTTGGAGGCATCATGCAAGTCTTGAAGCTCGCTCACTATTCAATACGCTCGTTCGATCTGGAAAAATCGAGCCGATTTTATGAAAAAGTGCTTGGGTTTACTCCCGGCTACCGGCCGCCGTTCGATTTTCCCGGCGTCTGGCTGTACATGGGCGGCGACGAGAAGGATTACGGCACGGTTCACATTATCGGGATTGATCCGAATAACCCCGAAGGCCTCAAGCAATACCTGGGTGATAAAGAAATCCCGCAGACCGGCACCGGTACCGTCGACCATATTGCGTTTCTGGTCACCGGCCTGGTCGATTTCTGGAGCGTTTTCAAAGCCGAAGGGGTTGCTTGGCGTGACCGCACCGTTCCCAGTCTTGGCCTTCATCAGGTGTTTATCGAAGACCCTTCAGGCGTGACCATCGAGCTCAATTTTCCGGCATCGGAAATTCAAGCGGTCGGTTCTTATGCAGACCATGTGGCGGCCATGGGAGGAGAGCGGTCATGACTCATTCTTCGAACAAGCGCCGGGCTATTGTTGTGGGTGGTTCTCTGGGAGGGCTGTTTGCAGCGAATATGCTATTGCGCAAAGGTTGGGATGTAGAGGTCTTCGAGCGCGTGCCGGATGAGCTTGCCGGACGTGGCGCCGGCATCGTGACGCACCCTGAGTTGTACGAGGCGATGGCAGTGGCGGGTATTCCTCTCGACACCTCCATCGGTATCGATGTGCATTCACGCGTTACCCTGGCACAGGGCGGTAGCGTCGTACTTGAGACGGCACACCCGCAGACTTTGACCGCGTGGGGGAAGATGTACCAGGTGCTTCGCGCGGCTTTTCCAGATTCTCAGTACCGCTGCGGTGGCAATGTAATCTCGGTCGAAAGTACTCCGACGCACGCCAGTGTCACGTTGGCCGACGGGACAACCCACCAGGCCGATCTCATTATCGCCGCGGATGGATTTCGCTCGACCATTCGCCAGCATTTTTTACCAGACGTGCACCTGCAATATGCCGGGTATGTTGCCTGGCGCGGACTGGTTGATGAAAGTGCGCTCTGCGACGCCACTCACACGGCGCTTTTCGACAAGTTTGCATTTTGTTTGCCGCCTCAAGAGCAAATTCTGGGCTACCCCGTAGCCGGGCATTCCAATAGTACGGCTGCAGGCCAGCGTCGCTACAACTTTGTGTGGTATCGCGCGTGCGACGACGATGCCTTGCGCGACTTATTGAGGGATGAAAGCGGTAAACAATTTGAAGGCGGAATTCCTCCCGGGCTGATACGCGGTGACGTGCTTGATGCTATGTACAAGGCAGCCGATACCTTACTGGCTCCCCAGTTTGCCGAAGTCGTAAGAAAGGCGTCTCAACCGCTGTTTCAGCCGATTTACGATCTTGAAGTTCCGAAGATGAACTTCGGCCGTATTGCTTTAATCGGTGACGCCGCGTTTGTAGTGCGTCCTCACTGCGGCATGGGTGTTACCAAGGCTGCCGGCGATGCTTTGGCCATTGTGGAAGCACTGGAGCGTCATGCATCTGTTGAGCTCGCATTGGCAGACTTCAGCGAACAGCGCTGCCAATTCGGGACGTCGATTGTTCAGCATGCGCGGCACTTGGGGGCCTATATGCAAGCGCAACTGAAAAACGAAGAAGAGCGCGAAATGGCTGAGTTGCATAGGACTCCGGAAGCCGTCATGCGTGAAACTGCCGTGCCTGTGAGCTTTTAATTCGGTCGTAAGCCCTTCTGCAGGAGATTCCTATGCAAGCTCTATATCCGCAAGACGGTGACCCGGCCGTGTCTGCCAATCAGCTGGAAAACGCCATCAGGAGTCCGATACTCGACAGCCCCGACTTTCGTGGGCTGGTCAAACAGCGTCGCAGATTTTCGTGGAGCATGAGCCTTCTCATGTTGACGGTCTATTTTGGATTCATCCTTTCCCTGGCCTTTATGCCCGAACGTTTGGGCACTCCGATTATTGAAGGGCAGCCCATTACCTGGGGCATCCCTGTCGGCTTTGGAATGTTTGCCTTCACCACGCTGCTGGTGGCCATCTATGTATGGCGCACTACGACCTGTTATGACCCGAAAATAAAAAAAATCATCAGGATCTTTCACACATGAAGCGTCTACTCATTGGAGCCACAGCCGTTGTTACTTCAGCGGTGGCACAGGCAGCCGAGCCCTCCATCGCCGCACAACAACATAGTTATTTAGCCATTGGTATGTTTTTAGCGTTCGTTATATTCACGCTATTTATTACGCGATGGGCTGCACGCAAAAACAACAGCGTCGCAGATCACTATGCTGCCGGTGGAAAAATCACCGGGTTCCAGAATGGTTGGGCCATCGCCGGGGACTATATGTCCGCCGCCTCGCTGCTTGGTATATCAGCACTGGTGTTTACCAACGGCTTTGATGGGTTGGTTTATTCAATTGGGTTTCTTGCAAGCTGGCCAATCATCCTGTTTTTGATTGCAGAGCCCTTGCGCAATTTGGGCCGTTATACGCTCGCGGATGTGCTGAGTTATCGGCTGAAGCAACGGCCTATACGCGCTTTTTCGGCATCCAGCTCGATCGTCATTGTTCTTCTGTACCTGGTGTCTCAGTTGGTAGGCGCCGGGAAGCTGGTGGAGCTGTTGTTCGGCTTTGATTACACGGCAGCCGTGCTGCTTGTAGGCACGCTCATGGTGATCTACGTTTTTTTTGGCGGGATGTTGGCCACTACCTGGATTCAGATTATCAAAGCAGTATTGCTGCTGACCGGCTGCGTTTTCATGGCGGTCATGGTCTTGGCCGAATTCGGCTTTAGTTTGAATCAGCTGTTTACTCAAGCAATCCGTGTCCATCCCTCTCATGTGGCAATCATGAGCCCCGGTGGGTTGATAAGTGATCCTGTGTCCGCGATCTCACTGGGCTTGGCACTTGTGTTTGGTACGGCAGGCCTTCCGCATATCCTTATGCGTTTCTTTACCGTAGGCAACGTGAAGGCAGCACGCCAAAGCATTCTTTATGCGACGGGTTTAGTCGGCATCGGCTATGCGCTAATTGTGATCATTGGTTTTGGCACCATCGCATTGGTTGCAGGCAACCCCGACTATCACGATCAGTCAGGCGGAATATTGGGCGGCGTGAATATGGTTGCGATTCATCTGGCACACCATGTCGGCGGCGAGGTGTTTCTTGGCTTCATGTGCGCGGTATCGTTTTCGACGATATTAGCGGTCGTGGCGGGGCTGACCCTTGCCGGCTCATCTGCTGTTTCACATGATCTCTATGCACATGCCTTGCGTCGCGGCGCGGCGAATGATCGTGAAGAGATGCTGGTGTCACGTGTGACCACTATTGTGCTGGGCGTTTTGTCGATTCTTCTGGCCATCGCGTTTGAAAAACAGAACATCGCTTTTATCGTGAGCTTAACGTTCTCCATCGCTGCCAGCTCCAATTTTCCAGTGCTGCTGCTGTCCATTTACTGGAAAGGCCTGACAACACGCGGCGCAGTGGTGGGCGGTTCCTTGGGACTGGTATCTGCAATCACCTTGTGCATTCTCAGCCCTACCGTTTGGGTCAAGATACTGCACCATCCGCAAGCCTGGTTCCCATACGAGTACCCGGCTCTATTTTCCATGTCGATAGCATTCATCGGTATCTTCCTGTTTTCCATCACAGACCGCTCTGCGGGCGCAGCGGGGGAGCGCGACCGATACGCAAACCAATTGGTAGATTCTGAACTGGGGACACCTGCAACGTGGAGCGCGCAGTTGAAGGTTGAGTGAGCATTATGAGAATCCTGCTCGTACGCCTTGCTCCAGGACTCAAGGTCAAGCCGGTTATTGCGCCATCAATCGTCGAAAATGCAGAGGGTACCGGCCGGTAACGCGCTTGAAGGCGCTGCTGAAGGCGCTCTCGGATGTATATCCGAAAGACCGTCCAATGTCCCCGATGGAGGCACGCGTCTCGCGCAGTGCACGCTCTGCGAGTCGCATGCGCCAATGGGTCAGGTAGGTCATTGGGGCGACACCGGCGACCGTTTTGAAGTGTAATGCGAACGTCGCTCGCGACATGGCGGCTGCCTTCGCCAATGCTTCGAGTTGCCAGGGATAGCCGGGATCGCCGTGCATCAATCGAAGCGCCGGCGCAATGCGCTTGTCGGTCACGGCCCTCAACCACCCCGGGTTCAGGGGGGCTTCAGTAACAAAATGAGCGCGCAGGGTCTGGATGAACATCAGGTGGGCAAGCTGTGCCGAGGCAACGCCAGAGCCCGGTGAATTGTCTTCGCGCTCCTGAATAAGTTCATCCATCAACCAGGAAAGTTTTAGCGCTTGACGCGAAGTGCCCCGCACGTGAATGGTTGCCGGGATGGCGTCCAGAAACAGCTGATCGTAGTCAGAGCCAAGTTCCACACCCGCAACGATCACATAGCAGTCATCACCGGACCCGAGTTGCACCGTGGCGCCCACGCGATTCTTGACCACATCACTGAGGTCTACTCGTGGTGCGCAAAGGTCGCTGGCGATGGTGAGCGAGCGAGGCCTCGAAGAGAGAAACACATCACCTTCTTCCAGCAGGATGGGCGTCGCTTCGTCATCGAACGACAACCAGCAGCTGCCGCGAGCCACCCCCCAGAACTTGATCGTGTCCGGCGCTGGAATGGCTATCGCCCAGGCACCGCCTGCCACTAGTCCGCCGGACATGACGGATCGCGCGTTTACGAAATGCAGGAACTCTGAAAGGGGATCGCTGTGCATGCTCAGACGATGACGCAATTAATGCAGAGGATCAAGCATTAATAATCTGGTTTGACAGCGTTATCTTGCAGGTGTACCGGGGGAGAGCCACCGGACAACACGCCCTTCGCGATGATTGCGGTGGGCCTACTCATTGAACGACTACTCGTCTAAAAGGGCACCCATGACACAGCGCACTTGGTTTATTACTGGCGTCAACAGCGGTTTCGGCCGCGTCATGACAGAGCAACTGCTAGCCCGCGGTGATCGGGTGGCAGGCACCACGCGCAAGATGGAAGCACTGAGCGATCTCAAGGACAAGTATGGCGATCAACTGTGGCTCGCCCACTTGGATATGACGGACACCGTCGGCATCCAACAAGTGGTGAGCAACGCTTTCGGTGCGCTTGGCAAGATCGATGTCATTGTCAGCAATGCAGGCTATGGCTTGTTTGGCGCAGCGGAAGAGTTGAGTGACGAACAGGTCAACCATCAATTGTCGACAAACCTGATTGGTCCAATCATGTTGATTCGCGCGGCCTTGCCTCACTTGCGTGCGCAAGGGGGCGGCCGAATCATCGGCCTTTCGACGTTTGGCGGGCAGACAGTGCTGCCCGGTGGCTCTCTTTATCACGCGAGCAAATGGGGGCTGGAGGGTTTTCTGGATTCTTTGTCCATCGAGCTTGCACCCTTCAAGATCGGCGTCACGATTATTGAACCCGGCAGCGCACGCACCAATTTCCGTTTCGGTGGTGCACAGCTCGGTAAGCCTCTCGCTGCTTACAAGGACACTCCGGCCGGGATGGTGCATATGATGATCAAAGATACCTCGCGCCAGCCTCTCGGAGACCCGGCGAAGATGTCGGAAATAATCCTCGACAGTGTCGATCACGAACCTGCACCGAAACGGATTGTTCTTGGCTCCGACTCTTGGGGCATCCTCTTCAAGTCGTTGACTGATCGGTTGGCGGCGGTTGCGGATCAGAAGGCTCTCGCTTCATCGACGGACATCCCGGCCAGTGCCTGATCATCATGCTTTTTGTGGGCGCTCCATCACCAGCAACGTGGAGGTAGCGCTTGCGTAGATGCGCTCGTCGGGGCCCTTCAAGGTAGCCTCGGCAAACGCCGCCCGCCGGCCGACCGAGATGACACGGCCCTCTGCGCGCAGTGGGCCTGTCTCAGTGGTAATGGGGCGCAAGTATGAAACTTTCAGTTCAAGGGTTGTGTAGGCCTGGGTGGCTGAAAGCTTTGAGTGAACGGCGCACCCGCATGCCGAGTCGAGCAGCGTTGCAGCATATCCGCCGTGGACCGTGCCGATCGGGTTGTAAGCATGCAGGCCGGGCGTGCCTGTAAAGACCGCCCACCCATCACCTGCCTCGACAAACGTGAAGTCGAGCGAATCTCCAATCGGCGGTCGTCCCCCGGCTGAAATCAAAGCCTGGAGGGTTTCAAGTCCGGATAGGCCGGGTGCAACTTCATTGACTAGATTCACTGATATTTCTCCATTTGGGCCGCAGCGTTCTCGCTGGCCGGACGATGCAACGGGATTGAGCGCCTGATGTGTGGCGGCTCCTGTCGTTTAAATTCAATGGGCATTCGCGGACGGCTGCTTCGGCGGCTGCACCTTGTGCATCAACGGCACCAGCAACACCGCGACAACAAAGCACGCCATGATCATCAGGAACGCATCGGCATACGTCAGCGTCTGCGCCTCGCGCCATGTCAGCGCCCATAGTTGATGCAGCGCGAACTGGCCCGCATCCAGGCTGTTTTGCCCAAGTGACTGAGCGTTGCCCGAAAGCTGATCAAGCCAGACATTCATGGTTTCGTTCTGGATGTTCAGGTGCTCGGCCAGCCGCAGGAAATGCAGGTTGGTGCGGTCGTTGAGCACCGTAGCGCAGGCGGCGATACCGATGGCGCCGCCGAGGTTGCGCATCAAGTTGAACAGCCCGGAGGCGAGTTTCAGCCGGTCGGGGGCCAGTGCACCGAGAGTCAGGGTCACCACGGGTGGCACCGTTATTTGCTGGGCAAACCCGCGTATGGCCTGGGGCAGCAGCAGTTCCCTGGCGCCCCAGTCGTGGGTGATGGGGGAGAAGTCCCACATCGACAAAGCGAACAGCGACAGCCCGAACATCAGGATCCAGCGCAGGTCGAAACGGCTGGCCAGCACTGCGTACACCGGGATGGCCAGCAACTGGAACACCCCCGTTGAAAACACCGCCAGGCCGATATCCAGCGAGCCATACCCACGCACCCGGCCAAGAAACAGCGGCGTGAGGTAGATGGTGGCGAAAATGCCGATGCCAGTGATGAACGAAAACAGGCAGCCCAGGGCGAAGTTTCGGTCCCGCAGAGCGCGCAGGTCGACAATCGGCTCCTTGATTTCCAGGCAGCGCCAGATAAACAGTGCGCCGCTGATGGCGGTTATCCAGGCAGTGGTGGCGATGGTGCTGTCACTGAACCAATTCCAGCGCGGGCCTTCTTCGGGGGTGTATTCCAGGCAGCCGAGAAACACTGCCATCAACGCCATGCCGATGTAGTCAGCGCCCTTGAGCAACGATGGGTTGGGGCGGTCGACCTTGACCAGCATCGGCACGGCAAAGGTCACAAACAGGCCGGGCAGCAGGTTGATGTAGAACAGCCAGTGCCAGGAGGAAATGTCGGTGATCCAGCCTCCCACTGCGGGGCCCAGTGTGGGCGCCAGTGACGCGATGGCGCCGATGGTAGACGCGGCGATCACCCGTTGCTTGCCGTTGAAATACATAAACGCGGTGGTGAACACCAACGGGATCATCGAGCCCCCCAGAAACCCCTGCAGGGCGCGAAACGCGATCATGCTCTGGATGTTCCAGGCCAGCGCGCAGAGCAGGCTGGTCAAGGTAAAACCGGCCGCCGAGGCCGCGAACAGCCAGCGCGTGCTCATCACTCGGGAGAGCCAGCCCGACATCGGGATCACGATGATTTCCGCGATCAGGTAGGCGGTCTGCACCCACGCCGTATCGTCCGCACCGGCAGACAACCCGCCGCCAATGTCCTTGAGCGAGGCGGACACGATCTGGATGTCGATCAGGGCGATGAACATGCCCACACACATGGTGGCGAAGGCCGCGACCTTTTGCGCGGTGCTGAGGGTGGGCAACGGGCTGTTCATAGCTGGGCCTTGAGTGCGCTGGCCTGGTCGTCGAACACCTCCTGGGTGTTGACCTTGGCCATCACCGACAAGCCCGGTCGCAGGGCGCCAAAGTCGGCGTCATTGCTGTCGAGCCGCACACGTACCGGCACGCGTTGCACAATCTTGGTGAAGTTGCCGGTGGCGTTCTCCGGCGGCAACACGCTGAACTGCGCACCGGTGGCGGGAGCCAGGCTCTCGATGTGCCCGTGGAATTCACGGCCGGGGAGGATGTCGGCGCGGATACTCACGCTTTGCCCAATCTGCAGGCGACCCAACTGGTCTTCCTTGAAGTTGGCGTCTACCCATAGCCCTTTTGCCGGTACCACCGAGATCAGTTGGCTGCCGGCCGCGGCGTAGGCACCGACCCGGGCGCGGCGGTTGCCCACATACCCGTCCACCGGTGCTCGCAGTTCGGTGTAGCTGATATTCAGTTGGGCC
This sequence comes from Pseudomonas sp. P7779, assembly GCF_013386315.1. Lineage (NCBI taxonomy): Bacteria > Pseudomonadati > Pseudomonadota > Gammaproteobacteria > Pseudomonadales > Pseudomonadaceae > Pseudomonas > Pseudomonas sp. P7779. The sequence continues at coordinate 66,744 of NZ_JACARZ010000063.1, forward strand.
TGGTCGCGTTCGGCTTGCGCCTGTTGCAGCGCGGCGCGAGCCTGGCCGCGCTGGGTTTCAATCACGTCGATTTGCCGGCGTGCCGCCATCAACCCGGCTTGCGCCCGGGAGTGATCGGCGCGGGCGGTCTTCCACACGGCGTTGACCCGTTGCGCGCTTTCGACCGACACGGCCTGGCTGCGCACCAGGTTCTGGTAACGCGTTTGATCGTCGCCGGCCCGTTGCGCCTCGGCGTCGGTGGCGTCGATCTGCGCCCTGGCCTGGTTGATCACCGCCAGTTGCAGCTGTTCGGTGGCGTCCAGGTTGGCGAGCGCGGCCTGTTGCGCAGCCACGGCGCCGTCGGCTTTGGCCAGGGCGGTGCGGTAGTCGCGCACATCGATGCGGGCCAGCACGTCGCCGGCGTGCACGAACTGGTTGTCCTGCACGGCCACTTCGCTGATATAGCCGGGCACTTTGGCGCTGATGACGGTCACATCCGCCCCCACGTAGGCGTCGTCGGTGTCTTCAACAAACCGGCTGACCAGCCACCAGTGGCTGGCGTACCAGACGCCGCCAGCCACGGCCAGGGTCAGCAGCCCCAGGCGCAGCACCTGTTTGCGCCGGGATGTTTTGGTGGGTTCGGGCACAGCGCTGACTGGAGCGTCCATGGCGAAATGACCTCATTGAGTATTAGTGGGGGAAGGGGCTGACCAGTTGGTCTTTTTCGGCGTAGGCCCGGCCGGTTCGCGCGCGCCACAGGGTCAGGGGTTCGGCGTCGGCGGCGACATGCACCCGGTGGCCCTCGCGGGTGATGGGTTTACCGGTGTTGGCGTCCATCAACGCGAGTTTCACGGGGCGCCCGGTGGCTTCATCGGCCAGAAACACCTTGGTCGAGCCTTCGGCATGGCGTGCGCCCCAGGCCATCAGCGTGAGAATGACCTGGCGCAGCTCCCGACCGGCTTCGGTGAGGTGGTACTCGTGGCGCGGCGGGTTGTCCTGGTACGGGCGCCGCTCCAGCAAACCGTGGGTCACCAGGGCGTTCAGGCGGCGGGTCAGGGTGTTCGAGGCGATCCCGAGGCTCTGGAGGAACTCATCGAAACGGCGCAGCCCGTAGAACGCATCCCTCAGGATCAACAGGCTCCAGCCATCACCAATGTGCTCCAGAGCACGGGCGACCGGACAGGACATGGGCTGGAAGCTGGCTTTTTTCATCATGGTCACCTGCGTCAGTCGAGCAATATTACATACGTAATATTGCATTGTGACTTTCATAATGAAAGCTACTTTAGAAATTATTTGTTACGTTGGGCTGGGTAGGGGCGCTTGGCCCTAAAACGAAAGGAAACGAAGTCGTGCCGTATGGAAGGCACGCGGACCCCGGAAATCATCTTCAAAGCTCGTGATTTACCGTCTGTTGTGCCTCTGCCAACAACCAGTCCCGAAATGTCGCCAACTTGGGCAAGCTCGCACACTCAGGTCGATAAACGACGTAGTAGGCCAGCTCCGATGCAACACTGATGTCTGGAAACAACCGCACCAACCGTCCGCTTGCCAGGTCGTCGTGGGCCATGACGCTGCGTGCAAGTGCGACGCCGCGCCCCTCAACCGCAGCCTGCAACACGGCGGCGGAATTGTTGATTTGCATGCCCCGCATGGAGCGGGTGTCTTTCGCCCCGGCTTTCTGCATCCAGGTTTCCCAGCTTGGAAAACCGGTATGGCTATCCATTGAGAGGTCGTGAATCAACATCTCCTGCGCCAAGTCATTGGGCTTTTGCAAACGCGAGTGCTCGCGCAGCAATTGTGGTGAGCACACCGGATAGACCTCTTCATCCATCAGTTTTTCGGCGCTCAACCCTGGCCACCGCCCCGTGCCATAACGCACACCGATATCGATCCGCTGCGCGACGAAATCCACCGGTTTGAGGTTGGTATCCAGGCGCACGTCTGTTTCGGGGCAAACCGCCTGGAAGCGCTCGATGCGAGGCAGCAGCCATTTGGCGGCAAACGCCGGGCTCACGGCCACGGTCAATACGCCGGTGATCGAACTTTCCCGCAGTCGCTCCATCCCCAGCGTCAGCCTGTCGAAACCTGCGCGGATGTCGGGCAGCGCGCGCTCGGCCACTTCCGTAGGCACAAGCCTTGCCCGGCCACTGTTGCCGCGCACAAACAGTGGGCTACCGAGCCATTCCTCCAGCGTGCGTACCAACTGACCGACCGCCGCGGGTGTGACGTTGAGTTCGACCGCCGCCGCAGAAAAGCTCTGATGGCGGGCGCTGGCCTCGAAGGCGCGCAGGGCGTTCAGATGGACCGGTGATTTCATGGTGATAAAGTTTTTCTTTCAGGGATTGACACTTTATCTCGTTTGTCTGCAGCCGTGAAGAAGAGAAAAATCGCCTCCATGCCGACTGTTGATCTGTTTGATGGGTGAGCGCATAGGCATGCGAGTGCCGTTGGAAACAATAGTTTTTCTTCCATTCAAGTCCTGCCTGGCGGCGGGCGCACAGAGAGATTTTCAAGATGAGCAATCAATTCAAGGGCAAGAAGCTGTTGGTCGTCGGTGGCACCAGCGGCATGGGCCTGCAGACGGCGCGCACCGTACTGGCCGAAGGCGGCAGCGTAGTCATCGTGGGCAACCGCCCGGAAAAAACCGAAGCAGCCCGCCGGGAATTGGCTGAACTGGGCCAGGTATGGGCACTGACCGCCGACCTGGCCAACGACGCCGCCGTCGCTTCGCTGATCAAAACCCTGGACGAACAGCATTCGGATATCGACCTGCTGGTCAACGCCGCTGGCGTGTTCTTCCCCAAGCCATTCCTGGAGCATTCGGAAGCCGATTACGCCCAGTACATGTCGATCAACAAAGCGACCTTCTTCATCACGCAAAAGGTTGCCGCCAACCTGGTCGCCAAGAACCGCCCGGGCGCGATCGTGAACATTGGTTCGATGTGGGGCAAGCAGGCGATCGCGGCCACACCGTCGTCGGCCTACTCGATGGCCAAGGCGGGTCTGCACTCGCTGACCCAGCACCTGGCGATGGAACTGGGCAGCAAGAACATCCGTGTTAACGCGGTGTCGCCTGCCGTGGTGCAGACCCCTATCTACGAAGGCTTCATTCCAAAAGCCGAAGTACACAGTGCGCTGCAAGGCTTCAACAGCTTCCACCCGATTGGCCGTGTGGGCACGCCTCAGGATGTCGCCGAAGTGGTTGCCTTCCTCCTCTCGGACAAGGCGGGCTGGGTTACTGGCGCCGTCTGGGACGTCGATGGCGGTGTCATGGCTGGCCGTAACTGACCTGCGCCGCTGACGCACTGAGTTCTTTGCCAGGCGTGCCCCCACACCTGGCTTCAATCTGTTTTTGGAGAAAGACCATGATGCAAGACTGGAATGGCTACCGCGACGCCCTGATGGAGCGCGTGGGCGACTACGCCAAACAAAACCCCGACGTAATGCGCGGCCTGATGATGATCGACAATTCGGCGGTCAAGACGGGGCATCTGGAACCGAAGATCCACGAGCTGATCGCATTGGCGGTGGCTGTGACCACGCGCTGCGACGGGTGTATTTCCGTTCACACCAAGAAGGCGGTGGAGCACGGTGCCACGCTTGAAGAAATCACCGAAGCCCTCGGTGTGGCGATTGCCCTGAACGCGGGTGCTGCGCTGACGTACTCGGCACGCGTCGTCGAGGCCTATCAACAGCTGCCCAGTCAGTAAGCCCTATCAATAAGCACCGACCACCCACGGACGGGTTGGCCGGTGTCTTTGTCCCCGCTTGGATAACCCTCATGCTGATCAATGCCGATTTCACTCGCCGCGCCATCGTGGCGTCCCAGCAGTGTCAATGGGTGGCTTCGCCCCAGGATGGCGTCGAGCGCGTGATGCTGGATCGCGTGGGCGCGGAACAAGCCCGTGCCACCAGCCTTGTGCGGTATGCCCCTGACTCCCGTTTCCCTCGCCACCTCCATCCCGGGGGAGAGGAGATTCTCGTGTTGTCGGGGACCTTCTCCGACGGGAGTGGGGACTACCCGGCAGGCTGGTATTTGCGCAATCCCCCCGGGTCCAGCCATCAACCCTCCAGCGCCGGGGGCGCCGTCATTTTCGTCAAGCTTCAGCAGATGCAGGGACGCGAGCAGCGCCATGTGCGCATTGATACCCGTGACCCTGCCGCGTGGCGTCGGGAGGGCCGGCGCGAGGTTTGCACGCTGTTCCGTGATGAAACGGAGCAGGTCTGTCTGCAACGTCTGGCACCGCATGACGCGATTTTCGAGACGCTGCCTGATGGCGCTGAACTGCTGGTGCTGGCGGGCAACGTGACGCTGGATGGAAAGGCATACGAGTGCGGCAGTTGGGTGCGCCTGCCTGCTGGTGAGTCTGCGAATCTCTACGCTGGCGACCAAGGCGCCACCCTGTACCTCAAAACGGGCCACCTGGCCGATGTGGCGGCAGAGGAATGAGCAAGCACACGGTACGCATTGCTATCGTTGGTGCCGGTTTGAGCGGCCTGTACGCCGCCTACCTGCTGGAACGCCAGGGCATAACCGATTATGTGTTGCTGGAGGGGAGGGAAGCCCTCGGCGGCCGTATTGCGTCCATCGACGCCACCGGCCAGGCCGTTACCCACATTGGCGCGAACACCGACGGCATCGACCGCTTCGACCTGGGCCCTACCTGGTTCTGGCCTGGCTACCAACACGAGCTTGGCCGGCTGGTGGAGGCCTTGGGCCTGGAGCAGTTTGAGCAGTTCGAGGAGGGCGACATGATGGTGGAGCGCTCACCCGAGGAGCCTGCTGTGCGCATGCATGGCTACGTGAACTCGCCCGCGTCCATGCGCCTGGCCGGTGGCATGGGGCGCTTGACCGAAGCCCTGCGAGATAAGCTCGCCCCGGCAAACATCATCACCGGCCACACGGTGCGCCGACTTCGCAAACACCATGGCTGTATCGAGCTTGAGAGCGAAAACGCCGCAGGCCATGTCAGTGCCTGGCAGGCCGAGCATGTCTTGCTGGCGCTGCCGCCTCGACTGGTCGAAAGCACCATCGCATTCGAACCGGCCTTGCCTGCATCGCTGGCCCTGCAGTGGCGTGAAACGGCGACGTGGATGGCACCTCAAGCCAAGTATGTCGCCATCTATGACACACCGTTCTGGCGAGAGCAGGGGTTGTCCGGTGAAGGCCGCAGTGCACGTGGGCCACTGGGTGAAATCCATGACGCCTCCATGCCGGGTGGCAGCGCAGCGCTGTTTGGCTTCCTGGGCGTGCCGACGCGTGTACGCAGCACGGTCTCCGACGAGGTATTGCGCACGCACTGCCGTGCGCAACTGGTCCGGATGTTTGGCCCTCTGGCGGCGACGCTCAAGGCCGAAGCCATCAAGGACTGGGCGCAAGACCCGCTTACGGCCACTGCAGTCGATGTAAATGCCGCGGCCCAGCATGCCCGAGCGCCCTCGGCCAAGGCAACTTCGGGACCCTGGCAGGGATGCCTGACAGGCATCGCCAGCGAGTGGTCGCCGCAGTTTTCCGGCTATTTGGCCGGGGCCGTCGAGGCCGCCGGCCTGGGCGTGAAGGCGTTGACTGAACATGCCAGTGCGGCTGCGTTGAATCCATCGAAGCGTTGACCTGAGATCGCAAGGCAAGACGGCACTCGTTGTTGTTTCGGCCTGACACTTTTCCATTTTTTTATCTTTTCAGGAGCCGAGGGCTATGAACGCTACATACCGTGCCATGCAAGTCACCCGACCGGGTTTTCTGGAGCTGGTTAACCGTCCAACAACTGCCCCTGGTAGTGGGCAGGTGCTGATTGCCGTGGAGGCCTGCGGCATCTGTGGTGCCGATATTGGCGACATCGAAGGGGCAGACCCTGCACTGCAGCCGCCGCGTGTGCCGGGTCATGAAGTGGTCGGCCGCATCGCCGCGCTGGGCGAGCACGTTCCATCGCTCTGGAAAGTCGGCCAGCGTGTGGGCGTGGGCCGCCTGGGCGGGCCTTGCGGCGAATGTGTACCGTGCCGCCAGGGGCACTTTCAGCTGTGCCAACATCAGCCCTTTGTCGGCGCTACTTGCGACGGTGGTTATGCCGAAATGATGCTGGCGCGAGCCTCCGGGTTGGTATCGATTCCTGACGAACTCCTTGCCGAGGAAGCCGCGCCGTTGCTTTGCGCCGGCATCGCCACGTTCAATGCGTTGAAGAAGTGCGGTGCGCAGGCGGGCGATACGGTTGCCATCTTTGGTATTGGCGGCCTGGGGCATATGGCCCTGCAGTACGCGCGCCGGATGGGGTTTCGCGTGGTTGCCATCGGGCGCGGCACTGATATCGCCGACGACGCATTGAACCTCGGAGCACATGTCTACATCGACACCCATGAAGAAGACGCGGCGACGAAGCTCAAGGAAATGGGCGGCGCTCAGGCCATCGTGAGTACGATCAGCGCCCCTGCTACCGTATCGGCGCTCATGGCCGGGCTCGCACCACAAGGCCGTCTTGTTCTGCTTGGAGCGGGCAAAGATCCGTTGCCGGTGTCGACCGGCCACCTGGTCGTGGGTGAGCGCAGCCTGCTGGGTTCGATCACCGGCTCGCCCTACGAAAACGAAAGGACCCTGGATTTCAGCGTGCTGGCTGACGTACGCCCGAGGATCGAAGTGATGCCCTTCGAACAGGCCAATGAAGCCTACCAACGGATGAAGTCCGGCGACGTCAAATTCCGCATGGTATTGAGCATCGCAGGTGAGCACGCCGCTGCGCGCATTGACCCGTGATGACGACCTTGCTGTCGGTACTCGACACCCATGAAGAACCATGATCTCAACACTGCCCCAACAGACTGCCGATGCCGACGGCTGAAGAGCTTGGAGGAGGGTGTCCGCTCGGAATTGGCCATGCACCTCTGCAGGCATTAGCAATGCCTCGGCCAATCTGGGACTGCAATTCGACGGGTCGCTGATCCTGCTGGGGCTTGGTGGGATTTTGGATTGCTGGGCGCGTCCGCACTGGTGCTGGAAATGCCATCGGCATGAAGAGAAAGCACGCGTTCAATCGCTCAACGATTTCATCGTGTTCGGCGTGATGGCGGTCGGGTCTTTTTCGTCGGGTGGGCTGCTGTCGGCTTATGGCTGGAATACAGTGCTGTGGGTTTCGCTTTTACCGCTGGTGTTGGCTGTCGTCGCGCTGGCACTGACTGTCCCCAAGTACATGGCCGGTCGGTTTGATCTGAAAGGGCAAGGTGCGTTAGCCACTCGAGCGCATTTCCTGCTCAAGCAAATCCCGGGCGCTATACGTCATTTAACATAATATACATTATGCGCAATCATATGATCCGTTATCAGGGTCAGTGCCAGCCAGATTTCAACCAGTGCACCACGCTCCTCATCGACCAAACCCAGCCTGTCTCGATTTGGTCGATGAGCCTGGATCACACCTGAGCGAAACCGCCATCCACGAACATCTCGCTGCCCGTCATGAAGCTGCTCTCATCCGATGCCAGGAACAATGCCGCATTCGCCACTTCATCTGGCTGCCCCATACGACCCAGCGGTACACGCGTAACCATCGAATCGACAATCGCATCCTTCTGGCCGGTACCTGATAGCGCTCTGTCCAAACCGGGTGTCGTTGTCGGCCCAGGTGAAAGCACGTTCACGCGAATACCTGTGCCTTGCAGATCCAGCGCCCAGCTTCTTGCGAAGTTTCGCAGTGCGCCTTTCGACGCGCTGTAGACGCTGAACGCTGCGGTGCCCATCGAGGCCGTCGTCGAACCTGTCAGCACAATCGAGCCACCGGCGCTCATCAATGGCAACGCGTTCTGTACGGTGAACAACGTGCCTTTCACGTTCACGCCAAAGGTGCGATCAAACGATTCCTCCGTGATCGCACCAATGGGCTCCAGATCCCCAAGGCCCGCATTGGCGAACAACACATCTACACGACCTTTGTCAGCCTTGATCTGCGCGAATACCCGCTCAAGATCACGCAGGTTTGAAATGTCGCCCTGGATCGCGATCGCGTCATGCCCGATCAGGACCAAGGCTTTGTCCAGTTCATCCTGGCGGCGTCCCACGATAACGACCTGTGCACCTTCGGCCGCAAAGCGTATGGCGCTGGCCAAGCCGATCCCGCTGTTGCCACCGGTGACGACGGCGATTTTCCCGTTGAGCCTGTTCATGAGTGTTTCCCTCAAATGTTGAGGCCCAAGCGTAGATCTGCGCTATTGTTTTGAATAGTATGCACCTTTTGGTAAGTACCCAGCCTGAGGGCAAAAACATGTCAAACAGCACCTTTAACTGCGGGCTCGACGCCGCCCTGGCGGTGATTGGCGGGAAATGGAAACCGTTGGTCCTGTATCACCTGGCCCATGAAGTTCACCGTTATGGCGAACTGCGGCGCGCCGTTGGCGGCGTGACGGACAAGGTGCTGATCCAGCAATTGAAGGAGCTGGAACGCGATGAAATCATCGCGCGCATCGACTACAAGGAGATACCGCCAAAGGTCGAATACTCCCTGACTCCCTTCGGACGCTCGCTGGCCCAGGCATTGGGGCCGCTTTGCCAATGGGGCACCGACCATATGCTGGCGGTTGAACGCATCAGTGAGCGCCGAGCGACCGCCCTCGCCCAGCCTTAAATTCGCGAAATATCCAACTCGACTAAATGGATATTTAGTTGAGTTAAATCAATACTTTACGTCTATCTCCCGTATCAATTGCCTATTCACGACACCCTGCCGCTGGTGACTATGTAGCGAGTCTGTAAACACCGGCTTGTATGCGCCGAGGGCGATCACTAAGCTGGCCCCTCTTTTTTACCGCCGCCCGGAACCACCATGTCTCGAAGTATCGCCCACCTCGCCCTGCTGCTGGGGTTGATCACCGCCGTCGGCCCGTTTGCCATCGACAGCTACCTGCCGGCGTTGCCGACACTCGGCGCCAGCCTGCATGCCTCGCCTGCCGCGGTGCAGATGAGCCTGACGGTGTTCTTCATGATCATCGGTGTGTGCCAGCTGTTCTACGGCCCGATCAGCGATGTGTTCGGGCGCAAGCCGCCGATCTATGCCGGCCTGGCGATTTTCATCGTGGCCAGCATTGGTTGCGCCCTCGCCCCCTCCATCGAGGTGCTGATCGGCTTCCGGGCGTTGCAGGCCTTTGGCGCCTGCGCCGGGATGGTGATTCCACGGGCGATTGTGCGTGACTTGTACACCGGCCATGAAGCCGCGCGCTTGATGGCGTTGCTGATGCTGGTGGTGAGCATTTCACCGATTCTCGCACCGCTGGCCGGCAGCGTGATCATTGCAGTGTGGAGCTGGCGCGAAGTGTTTTGGGTACTGGGTGTGGCCGCAGTGCTGTGCCTGATCATGACCGCCGTGCAATTGCCGGAAACCCACCCCGCCGAACGCCGCCTGGGCAAGACCCTGGGCAATGCGTTCGGCAGCTACGGTGCGTTGCTGCGTGATCCGGTGTTTACCGGGTTGTCGGTAGTGGGCGGTTTTGGCCTTGCGACGTTTTTCGTGTTCATCGGCAGCGCGCCATTCGTTTACATCGAGTACTACGGGCTCACGCCAACGCAATTCAGCCTGTGCTTTGCCCTCAACGCGGCGTCGTTTTTTGCCCTGAGCCAGTTGACCGCGCGCTTGAGTGCACGCTTCGGCCTCGCGCCGTTGATTCGCTGGTCGGTGGCGGGCGTGGCGACCGTCATGACCTTGCTGGCACTTACCACACTGTGGGGCAACAGCCTGCCGTTAATGATGGCCCTGCTGTTTATTGGCTTTGGCTTTCTCGGCTTGCTGTTGCCGGCGGCCGGCGTGTTGTCCCTGGAAGATCACGGTGCCGTGGCCGGTTCGGCCTCGGCGCTGTTGGGCGCGATCCAGATGATCACCGCCGCCGTAGCCATGTCCCTGGCCGGCCTGTTCGCAGACCACACACCGGCGCCGATGTTGATCGGCATCGCCCTCAGCGCCGTGGCAGCGATGCTGACGGTGTGGTGGACGCTGCGCCGCCTGCCGGCACACCTGCAACCTCAGTCGCGCACCTGACCAGCGGAGATTGGCGCCCCGGTCTGGAGCCCCATTGCTGCCAAATAAGCCCACGGGTAAATCCCCCGCTGGTGCCCATCGCTGAAGATCAACTGCACGCCATACCCCTGAGGATGGACCTCCAGCACCCGAACACGGTCCGACACCAGCGGCGGCGTGCCTCTCAACCGAAAGGCCCGGCACTGCGAGCACGGGCATTCACGGCGCAGGCGAGCGTGGTCGATCCATTGCACGCCGTCGCGCCATTCCAGCCTCAAGCGCCCATCATCATCGCGGCCAATGCCGTTCGGTGCACAGTTCATTGCAGTTGTGCCAGGGCAATGCGCACCGCCTTGCGTACTTCCGGGTCGCCATCGTCGGCCGCATCACGCAGCGGGCCAAGGGCCTGTCGGTCGCCCAACTCGCCCAGCGCCAGGGCGGCTTCCTTGCGCAGGTTGCTGATGCTGTGGCCCAACGTCAGGAGCAGCGCCGACAACGCCGGTGCATACCGCAGGCGCCCAAGGCTGCGGGTAGCGCGCAGGCGGACTTGCCAGTAGTCATCGGCCAGCGCCGTGATCAAGGCGTCGCCCGCGCGGGTGCTACCGACTTTGCCCAAGGTGGTCGCGGCCTCTTCCCGTACTTGCCAGGTGGCGTCCTGCAACGCTTCATACAGCGCCGGCAGTACCCGCTCATCACTGGCCAGGCCGAGGGCGCCGGTGGCGGCACGCCGGACCTCGGTGTCCGGATCGCTGCTGGCCAACCTCGCCAGGGCGTCCAATGCCGGCAGGTGCTTGAGCCAGCCGAGCACACCGACCGCTTCGCGGCGCACCCCCGCATCGGTATCGCTCAGCGCCAGCATTGCCGACGGCGCCGCCGCTTCAAGGCGCAACTCGCGCAGGGCACGGAAGATTGCCGTGCGCACGCTGACGTCGGCGTGGGTGGCCCATGGCAATAACAGCCGGCCCGCCTGCGTCGACTTGAGTACGCTCAAGCTCTGGGCGGCGGCATCACGTACCGACGCTTCAGTGTCGGTCAGCGCCTGGCACAGCGCCTCGACCACTGCGTCTTCTTCCCACGCCTCCAGCAGGCTGGCAGCCTGGGCGCGCACGTCGGTGGCCGGGTCGTGGCGCAGGCTGTCCACCAGCCACACCAGGCCGTCGGGGTCTTCCAGGTCAGCCAAGTCAATCAGGGCGATCCGGCGCATGCCGGCATCCGGCGCTTGCAGCCGCGGGCGCAGGGCTTGGATGTCGGGGTTTTCGGTTTCATAGGTCATATGGCAAATCGCGGTCTTGGGTGATCGTTGGGTAGCCCGAGCGGGTTCAGCCGTGGTAACTGGCGACCATCTTCGTGGTGCAGCAGCTCCAGGCAATGGCGCTTGAGGTGGGTAAATTCCGGCGTGGTCATCAGTTCGGTGCTGCGCGGCCTTGGGAAAGTCAGCTGGAAATCCTCGATGATGCGCCCGGGGCGCGGGCTCATCACCAGGATGCGGTCGGCCAGGAACAGCGCTTCGTCGATGTCATGGGTAACAAACACCACGGTGGTGCGGATGCGCGTCCAGATGTCCAGCAGCAAGGCCTGCATCTTCATGCGGGTCAGGGCATCCAGCGCGCCGAACGGTTCATCCATCAACAGCAGGCCGGGACGATTGATCAATACCCGGGCAATTTCCACCCGCTGCTGCATGCCACCCGACAGCTGGTTGGGCCAGCGCTCGGCAAAACCTTCCAGGCCCACCAGGTGAAGGATCTCATCGGCGGCGGCCAGGCGCTCGGCCTTGCCTACGCCGCGCATCTTCAGGCCGAAGGCAACGTTTTCGCGCACCGTACGCCAAGGGAACAGTGTGTGTTGCTGAAACACCATGCCCCGTTGCTGGGACGGCCCGGCAACCGGCCGGCCATCCATTTCCAGCGTGCCCTGGCTTGGCGTGAGATGCCCGGCCAGCGCGCCGAGCAAGGTTGACTTGCCACACCCGGACGGGCCGAGGATGCACACGAACTGCCCCGGCTCGATCCTGCAATCCAGGGCTTTCACCGCCTCGAATGCCTGCTGCTGTTCGCCCAATACAATGGATAAGCCGCGTATGTCGACACGGCCCTCAAGATGACTCATCAGGCTTTACCTCGTGGTCGATGCCAGGGAGTGAACAGTGCGCCGAGACGTTTGACCAACAGGCTGCTGCCCATGCCCAGCACGCCGATCAACAGCATGCCAACGACAATGTCGGCATAGTTCTGGATGGTGTAGGACTCCCAGGTGTAATAACCGATACCGTACTGGCCGGAGATCATTTCCGCCGTCACCAGGCAGAACCACGAAGTGCCCATGCCAATCGCCAGGCCGGTGATGATGCTCGGCGCGGCGCCCGGCAAAATCACCTCCAGCAGGATCGCCCGGCGCCCTGCCCCCAGGCTGCGCGCCGAGGCGATCAGCCGAGGATCGACGCCTTCCACGCCATGCACCGTATTGAGCAGCACCGGAAACAGCGCGCCGGTGAAGGTGATGAAGATCATCGACAGCTCCGACGACGGGAACATCAGGATCGCCAGCGGGATCCAGGCCACCGCCGGGATCGGCCGGATCACCTCCAGCGGCGGCAACAGCAGGTCTTCCGCCCACTTCCAGCGGCCAATCGCGATGCCCAAGCCGATCCCCACCAGCGCGGCCGCCAGGTAGCCCTCGAACACCCGGGTCAGGCTTGCGCTCAAGTGCCGCACAAGCTTGCCCGAGTCCGCCAGCCCCAGGGCAGCCTGCACCACGGAGCCCGGCGTAGGCACATTGGCAAATGTCACCAGCCACAGGTTCCAGTGCTGGCTGGCCGCCAACTGCCAGAACAGCAGGCACAACAGCAAGGAAGCGGCCTTGGGCAGCCAGCGCCATGGGGTGCTTGTCATGAACACGCTCCCTCAGCGACCGGCAACGGCCTGCGCGCCGGCGTCGGTGAAGTTGAACACCTTGCCGCCCTGGGCCTGGGCAAATTGCTGCGCCTGGCCCTTGAGCAGGAATGCACTGAGTTGGCCGTGCTGGTTGGTGGCAAACCAGGCCTGGCTCGCCAGCAGCTTGATGCCGCTGTCTTCGGCCTGGGCATACACGGCGCGCACCGCCTTGCCTTGTTTGTTCAGGCTGTCCAGCGCGGTGAACGCCGCCTCGGCCGACGCGTAATCGCGCACCTTGGGCTCACCCTTGACCCAGATTTGCGCGACGTGCTTCCAGTCAGTGATCGGCGCGCCGCTCAGGGCGTCGTTGGCCTTCAGCGGGGCCTGGGCGTAGTTGCCCAATTGCGCCGCATAGTCCAGGCCCGAGGCCTTGAACGCGGCACGGATGTACTGGTCATCGATAAAGGTATTGAGGTCCAGGCCACGGTCGGCCTTTTTCAGCAGCTTGAGGGTGTCGATCGCGGTGCCCACGGCCTGGCGGTATTCGGGTTTCCAGCTCAAGTCACGGGTCTGCACGCCCAGCGGGCCATGGAACAGGTAGTTGACCTCGGCTTCGACGCCGGTGACTTTTTCGATCAGCTCGCTGTACTTCTCCGGCTCTGCGGCCAGCAACTGATTGGCCTCGATACTCGCGCGCAGGTAGGCGACGACCACTTCCGGGTACTGTTTGGCATAACTTTCGTCCACCAGCGCGCCGTGGAACGTCGGGGTGTTGGATTGCGAGCCGTCGTAGATCTTGCGGGCGAAACCACGGTTGGGGAACAGTTCGCCGAACGGCACAAAGTCGGCATGGGCGTCGATCTTGTTGGCCTGCAACGCCGAGCCTGCCACTTCGGGCGCCTGGGCAATGATGTTGACGTCCTTGAGCGGATCCCAGCCCTGGGCCGCAATAGCGCGCAGCAACATGCCATGGGCCGTGGAGGCGAACGGCACGGAAATCGTCTTGCCTTTGAGGTCGGCCAGGGACTGGGCGCTGGAAGCGACCGGCACCACAATGCCGTTGCCGCTGCCCTTGATGTTGCCCGACAACACGCTGATGAACAGGCTGTGCTTGCCCGCCGCCTCGAACGCTACGCCGTTGAAGGCACCGGGGAAGTCGGCCATTGCGCCAAAGTCCAGTTTGCCGGCGACCATTTCATTGGTCAGCGGCGCGCCACTGGTGAAGTTTTTCCACTGCACGTCGTAGGTCGCGTCCTTGTACTTGCCGTCGTGCGGCAGGTATTTGTCCAGCAGCCCCAGCTCGCGGATCAGCAACCCGCCCGCGGCACAGTTGATGGTGGTGTCCTGGGTGCCGATGGCCACCCGGATCGTTTGTGCCTGGGCCGACAGGCTCAAGGAAGCCAGCACCAGGCCGGCCAGGGTTGCGCGCAATAACATTGGGTAGTTCCCCTCGAATCATGGTTGAAGGAATCGTCTCCGCCACGGTCTGGCGCGGTGGGAAACGAGGGGGTGTGGCTAGGGCTGCGTCCGGGGTTGGCGGATGGCGTTTGCGGCAGGTCTCAGCGCAACAGGTACGGAATCTCGACCTTGACTGCGCCGGTGGGGCAATCTTTTTCACAGGGCATGCAGTACCAGCATTCATCGAACGCCATATACGCCTTCTGCGTTGCCGGGTTGATCGCCAACAGGTCCATCGGGCACACGTCGACGCAGACCGTGCAGCCTTTTTCGGCGATGCACTTGTCCTCGTCCACCGTTACCGGGGCGTTGGAGCGGAAGAATATTTCCTGGGGCTGATAGGCCATTTCACGGTGTCCTGTGGTGAGCGAGCTTGGGGGGGCACATTCAGGCGGCGTCAGCCCCTACGCGCAGGCGGTCGTAAGCCTGCATCTCTTCGGCATCCAGCGGGATCACATAGGGCTCGACGGGTTTCTTGAAGCTGACCATCTGCCCGTCCTCGCCCTTTTTCAGGTGGCAATGGCAGAACCAGTCGGCGTCGTTGCGTTGCGGGTGATCGACCCGGTAGTGGTACAGGCCCCAGCGGCTTTCGGCGCGGTACAGCGAGGCGCGGGCAGCCATTTCGGCGCAGTCGCGGATCACGCTGGTTTCCATGGCGCGCATCAATTCATGGGGGTTGTGCGCCTTCATCTGGTCCAGGTCGCGCTCGATATCGGCGAAGCGTTGCAAGCCGATTTCCATCTTGCGGGTGACCTTGGGCGGCTGCAGGTAATCGTTGACGAAGCGCCGCAGCTTGTACTCGACCTGGGCCGGCGGCAGACCGGTTTCGCGGTCCAGTGGCGCATAGACCCGAGCCTGCTCGGCGGCCACTTGCCGGGCATCCACCGCGCTGAATTCGCGCCCGGCCACAAAGCTTGCCGCGTTGGTGCCCGCAAACCAGCCATAGGTGAACGCGCCGAGCATGTAGTTATGTGGCACCGCCGCCATGTCGCCCGCTGAATACAGGCCCTTGACCGAGGTTTCCGCGCGCTCGTTGACCCACACGCCCGACGCCGAATGCCCGCTGCAAAAGCCGATCTCGGAGATATGCATCTCGACCATCTGGCTGCGGTAGTCGGTGCCCCGGTTGGCGTGGAACTGCCCACGGCTGGGGCGCTCGTTGCTGTGCAGGATCTGCTCGATGTTCTGGATGGTTTCCTCCGCCAGGTGATCGAGCTTGAGGAACACCGGGCCGTTGCCGCTTTCCAGTTCCTGGTGGAACTCCCACATCATCTGCCCGCTCCAGTAGTCGCACTCGATGAAGCGTTCACCCTTGTTGTTGGCGGTGTAGCCGCCCAAGGGGCCGGTGACATAGGCGCACGCCGGGCCGTTGTAATCCTTGATCAGCGGGTTGATCTGGAAGCACTCCAGGTTCGCCAGTTCGGCTCCGGCGTGGTAGGCCATGGCGTAGCCGTCGCCGGCATTGGTCGGGTTTTCATAGGTGCCCATCAGGTAGCCCGAGGACGGCAAGCCCAGGCGGCCGGCCGCGCCGCAGCAGAGGATCACCGCCTTGGCCTTGATCACCTGGAAGTCCGCAGTGCGGCAGTCAAAACCCATCACGCCATTCACCGCGCCTTCGCTGTCGGTCAGCAAGCGGGTGCACACCAGGCGGTTGGTGATGCTGACCCGGGCGCGCTTGAGCTGGCGATACAGCACCTTCTTGATGTCGTGCCCTTCAGGCATCGGCAACACGTAGGCGCCCATGTGATGGACTTTTTTCACCGCGTAATCGCCGGTTTCGTCCTTCTCGAACTTCACGCCCCAGCGGTCCAACTGCTCGATGGTTTCAAAACTGTGGGTCGCGTAGGCGTACACCGCCGCCTGATTGACGATGCCGTCGTTGGCAATCGTGATTTCCTTGGTGTACTGCTCCGGCGTGGAGTGGCCGGGAATGATCGCGTTGTTGAGGCCGTCCATGCCCATGCTGATGGCGCCGCTGCGCTTGACGTTGGCCTTGTCGATCAGCAATACGCGCAGATCGCGGTTGGCCTCCTTGGCCTTGATCGCCGCCATGGGGCCGGCAGTGCCGCCGCCGATCACCACGATGTCGTATTCCAGTTCCAGGGTTTGGCGGCTCACGGGCGGCTACCTCGCTGACGGTCGATGCGCAGGCGATACTGAAACGCGTCGCCACGGTAATACAGGTGTTCGAAGTCCACGGGCTGTCCGTCTGCGGTGTGGGTCAGGCGTTCGATGCGCATGATCGGCGAGCCGGCCTCGACGTTCAGCGCCTGGGTCAGCTCGCTGTCGGCGAGTACCGCGTCAATCGCCACGTCGGCGTGACCCAGTTGCAAGCCACAGTCGTTCTCCAGGATCAGGAAGATGTCGCGGGTTACCAGGTCGGCGTTTTCCAGGCGTTCGCCCAGGGCCTGGCTGAGGTAGGTGATTTCCAGCGACACCGGCTCGCGGTTGATCAGCCGTACCCGCTTGATCTGCGCGACAGTGCTGCCCTCCTCCACGCCCAGGCGCTCGGCCACCAGCTTGTCGGCGGGCACGAAGCGGTAGCTGCGCAGGCGGTTGATCACTTCATAGCCGCGCTCGGTCATGGACTCGCCCAACCCCTGCAGGGTGCTGACGTTCTGATAAGCCTTGGGTTTGGAAACAAAGGTGCCTTTGCCGTGGATCTTGTAGATCAGGCCTTCCTTTTGCAGATCACCCAGGGCCTGGCGCACGGTGATGCGGCTTACTTTGAAGCGCGTGCCCAGTTCGCTCTCGGAAGGCATCTGGGTGTTCGGCGCGTACTCACCATCAAGGATGCGGCTGCGCAGCAGGTCCCGCAGTTGGGCATGCAGCGGAACGCTGGACAGAGGGGATAAGGCGACGGTTGATTCGTTCATCAGGACCACTTGTCATAACGAGTTATGACGTGATCATAAGGAGTCTTATGAAAAGCCTGGAAATACCGTTTTGGAATAAGGTTATGGACCGGCGAATCCCGCTGCACCTACGGGATGGGTGCAGTGGATCCGCCTGTTTTATAGAGCAGTGTCTGACGCTGATGAACAATCAGAAGTTATAGCTGACCCGGGTATACAGGATGCGGCCAAACGGGTCGGCGTATTTCGGGTCGTACCCGCTCTGGAACGCATAGGTCTGGTTGCTGAACGGCGGCGCGCGGTCAAACAGGTTTTTCGCGCCCAGCGTGACGGCCAGGGACTTGCTCCAGTTGTAGGTACCCGCCAGGTCCCAGACGTTGTAGGAGCCTACGGAGTCGTGGGTGTCGGGGTCCGAGTCGTGATAGCCACTGGTGTAGCGGTTGGTCAGGCTGACGCCCAGCGGTCCCCGCGCCCAGGTACCGGTCAGGCTGTGGCGCCAACGCGCAACGGCGCCCGCGGTGGAGAACTCGCCGCCACGGAAATCACCGAGTTTGTCGATGTAGTCGCCCTTGAGCTCCTGCTGGTATTTGTATTCGTTGACGTAGGTGCCTTGCAGGCCGATGCCGAAGTCACCGATGGCGGTGCTCGGGAAGCGGTAGTCGAAACTCACATCCACGCCGTTGGTCTTGGTCTTACCCAGGTTGGCAAGGCCGGTAACGATGTGATCGATGGAGCCATCCGCCTTGCGAATCAGGCGGTCGCCGTAGGCATCCGGGTCGTCGAATACCGACGATTCAGGAAATTCGGCGATCTGGTTGGCGATGGTGATCCACCAGAAATCCAGGCCGGCACTGAGGCGCTCGATCGGTTGGAACACGAAACCAAAGGTCACGTTACGTGCGGTTTCCGGGCTCAAGCTGCCGTTGCCCCCGCTTTGCCGGCGGAACTGCTGGGCGCAGTCGCGGTTGCCGATCCCGCCATTGGCCGGGGTGCCGCCCGGGCACAGGCGCGGGTCGTTGTAGTTGGCCACGGTGTAGCTGGTGTAGGTCGGGTTGTACAACTCGTACAGCGACGGCGCACGGAAGCCTTCACTGTAGGCACCGCGCACCACCAGTTCCTTGAACGGCTGGAAGCGGAACGAGTATTTCGGGTTGGTGGTGCTGCCAAAGTCGCTGTATTTGTCATGACGCACGGCGGCAGACAGTTCCAGGCTTTCGAGCACCGGCACGTTGACCTCGGCGTACTCGGCCGACACGCTGCGATTGCCGCGCACCGCGCCATTGGGGTCTACGCCCAGGCTCTGCACGGTCTCGGCAAACTGGGCGAAATCCTGGTGGAAATCCTCCTTGCGATATTCACCGCCCAGCGCCAGGCCCGTCGGCCCCGCACCGAACCAGTCACCGATTTCACGGCTTACGCGCCCGTCGATACTCTTCACTCGGCCCACGGCAGTGGCGTAATCGCCATCGACGCGGCTGGAGGCGAGCAACGCCCTGCCCGCTTCACTCTGCGGCCCGAACGGGTTGATCACACCGTTGGCAATCCCCTGGCTGATGGTCTGGTCGTTTACATAGCCGTCAAGAATGGTTTGCACCACTTTGTTCTGGTTGTAGGACGCGCCGACGTTGTAGTCCCAGTTCGCCACATTACCTTCGAAACTCAGCAGCAGCCGCTGGCTGGTGTTGTCATCTTCGTGCTTGCGCGCGCCGGCATCGGTTTCACGCCAGTTCACGTCTACCGGCTGTGTCGGGTCCAGGGCGAACCCCGTGGGGCCCGGGGTGATGCCGTTGCCCGGATAGAAAGGCGTACCCGGATTGACCTGGGCCCCCATCAGGGTGCCTGGGCCAATCTGCGTGCGGTTTTCGTTGCGCGCCCAGAAGTATTCGAGGCTGACGGTATGGTCATCGGCCAGCTTGCCGGTGGCTTTGGCAAAGGCCGAGGTTTTTTCGGTTTCCGGCACCAGGTCCAGGTAACTCCACAGGCTTTGGCGGCAGATGCCATTGCGTGACAGCAGCCCGGGGGAATTGCAACCGGAGCCGGCCAGCGGGTTGGTCGCGTTGCTGCCCTGGCTCCAGTTGGCCGGCGCGGCGGTGCCGGAGGTGAAATCCAGGCCGCGACCTGGCTGGTAGTTGTAGGTGAAGTCACGGTCCTTGGCCGCCAGGCGCGTCTGCTTGTCGTAGCTGACCACGCCGAACACGTTGAAGCGGTCCTCTTCAAGGTCGCCGAAACCGTAGCTGCCGCTGAAGTTATGGCTGTCGCCGCCGCCGGAGCGTGTGGGCGAATCGTAGTTGGTGGAAAGTTGCCCACCGGTGAGGCTGGTCTTGGTAATGAAGTTGATCACCCCGCCAATCGCGTCGGTGCCATACAGTGCCGAGGCGCCATCGCGCAGGACTTCCACGCGGTCGATGGCGGCAAACGGGATGGTGTTCAAGTCCACCCCGGAACCGTTGGTGGTGTTGACGGCGTTGTTGCTCAGGCGCCGGCCATTGAGCAGCACCAGGGTTTTGTTCGCGCCAATCCCGCGCAAGTCGGCATACGCCGCACCGCCGCTGCTGGAACCCACCGAACGCCCGGAGCCAACGGCAGACTGGTTGGCCGAAATGCGGTTGATCAACTCCTCGGTGGTGCTCACACCCTGCTCGCGCAATTGCTCGACCCGCAGGATGGTTACCGGCACTGCCGTTTCCGCGTCCACCCGGCGAATCGCCGAGCCGGTCACCGTGACTTTTTCCAGGCGGTAATCAGTACTTTTGCCCTCGGCCGGTGCGACGCTGGTGGACGTCACGGGTGCTGGATGCACCGTCAGCCCCTGTTCGCTGTCGCTTACTTGCAGGCCACTGCCCTGCAATGCCTTGTCCACCGCTTGCAGGCTGCCCAAATCGCCGCGGATGGCGGCACTGCGCTTGCCCTGCACCCACTGTTGATTGAACGAAATCATCACCCCGGTCTGCCGGGAGATATCCAGCAGCACCGTATCAAGCGGGCCGCCAGCGATATCGAAGGTGAACACCTGGCCGGCCACTTCCTGGGCCATCACCGATGTCGTGCACACTCCCATCGCCAGCGCCGCCGCCAGCGCCGCCGCCAGCGTCAGCCTTGGTAGTTGTTGTTTGAATAAAAACATCGAGGAACTCCCTGTTGTATGTGTCTACAGGGATGAGCAACGGCAGACGGATATTTATAGGGCTGCGTTTAGGCGAAGATGCTATGAGTTTATAACCGGTTATAAGAGGCTTGCTGCATCGATTTGGCTGATGTCTTCTATTGGCCCGCAAGCGTTCATCCCCGCGCCAGGCGCTTTGTAGAATGAACCCCACAGTCAAGCCACCACCTTCGTGGTGTCGGAGGTTCTCATGCGTTATCTGCTTATCGCCGTGCTGGGCCTGTTCAGCACACTTGCCTTCGCCCAGGGCGAAACCCCGGCACCCACTGTGAGTGCCAACGCCCCCGCCAGCGAGGCGTACGACTATTCCCAGGACCTGGACATCGCCAAGGTGGTGCGCGTCAGTACCGAATCCTCCACCGAATGCGGGCCGGTCAAGGGTCACATGGTCTACATCGACAGCCACGGCGTGCGTCATGAACTGGACTACATGCGCCTGGGCGATGCCTGCCAGCACGGTTGAGCGCAAACCATTCGTCGGGCTCGGCCGGCATCGATTACAACTATCCGGCAGCTGAAAATCACTAATCCATAGAACCCGTTGTGATCTATGGAGATTGAGATGACTGACTACCCACGCCCACCTTTCGCCAGCCAGGCCCAATCCGTTCCCGGTTCGCAGAAGAAGATGGACCCCTATCCCGACTGCGGCGAGAAGAGCTACACCGGCTCCGGCCGCCTGGCCAACAAGATCGCCCTGATCACCGGCGCCGACAGCGGTATCGGCCGCGCCGTGGCGATTGCCTTTGCCCGCGAAGGTGCCGATGTGGCCATCGCCTACCTGGACGAACACGAGGACGCGAAGGAAACCGCACGCTGGGTTGAAGAAGCCGGCCGCCAATGCCTGTTGCTGCCCGGCGACCTCGCGCAAAAAGCCAACTGCCAGGCGATTGTCGACCAGACCGTCGAGCAGTTCGGGCGGATCGACGTGCTGGTCAATAACGCCGCATTCCAGATGACCCACGAGACCCTCGAAGAGATACCCGACGAGGAATGGGTCAAGACCTTCG
Source organism: Pseudomonas sp. P7779 (assembly GCF_013386315.1). NCBI lineage: Bacteria > Pseudomonadati > Pseudomonadota > Gammaproteobacteria > Pseudomonadales > Pseudomonadaceae > Pseudomonas > Pseudomonas sp. P7779. The sequence continues at coordinate 88,074 of NZ_JACARZ010000063.1, forward strand.
ATATCAACATCACCGCGATGTTTCGCATCTGCAAGGCGGCGCTGCCGCATATGAAGGCCGGCGGGTCGATCATCAATACCAGCTCGGTGAATTCCGATATGCCCAAGCCAACGTTGCTGGCATACGCCGCCACCAAGGGCGCGATTGCGAACTTTACCGGTGGCCTGGCACAACTGCTGGGCAGCAAGGGCATCCGCGTGAACAGCGTGGCGCCGGGGCCGATCTGGACGCCGTTGATTGTCTCGACGATGCCGGACGAAGACGTGAACAGCTTCGGCAGCGAGACACCGCTGGGCCGCCCCGGCCAGCCGCTGGAAGTAGCACCGATCTATGTGTTGCTGGCGTCGGATGAGGCGAGTTACATCTCCGGCTCGCGGTATGCGGTGACGGGCGGCAAGCCGATTCTCTAGAGTCGAATGCAATTCCAGTGTGGGAGCGGGCTTGCTCGCGAAGGCGGAGTGTCAGGCAATGCATCTGTGACTGAACCACCGCCTTCGCGAGCAAGCCCGCTCCCACATTGGGTGCTCGGTCAGCCCGGAGATCGTGTCGGGTCAGCCTTGCGCGGATAGGTTCTTTCCTCCTGAATCCGCCCATCCATGCTGTGAATCCTCAGCGACGCCGTCTTGTCGCTGAGAAACTCCTTCGCCAACTCAACGATCGCCTCCTTGGTCTCTGCCGTTTTCGACGGCCGTGCCGAGCCCTGCTTGGTCAACGCCCAACCGGTGCCGGTCTTGTTGATGTTGTAGGTATCCATGGTCTGCTCCTTCGACTGAATAAACACGGCACGCGGCAAAACCCGCGCCCTACTATTGCGAGCGCGGCTGCCGGGCAGAGTTCAAGGCAGTTGGCGGGCCAGGTTACGGGCGGCCCTACAGGTCAAACCGATCCACGGCCCTGCGCCGCTCATTGTCGTCGCGCACATCGTAGGTGGCGGTGGTCTGGATATTGGTGTGGTGCGCCAGCTTCTGGGCGATCGACAGGTCGTACTCTTCAATGACCCGCGTGATAAACGAACGGCGGAAATCATGGGGCATGATTTTCACGCCGACCTGTTCCCCACGCTGGCGGGCGATGTAGTAAATCGCGTGTTTGGTGATGCGCTCGCGGGTGATATGGCTGCCCCGGCGAATCCGGTTGAACAGGAAACCATCGTCCTGCTCACCCGGTTTCAACTGGCTGCGGCGAAACGCCAGCCACGCCTCCAGCTTGGCAAAGGCCCAGGCCGGTGCGTACTTGATCAATTGTTTGTTGCCCTTGCCGGTAACCTGCAGGCTGCGCTCGTCAAAGTTGACCTGGCCCAGCTCGATGTTCACCGATTCCGACTTGCGCATGCCCGAGCCATACAGAATCCCGATCACCGCTGCATCCCGCAGGCCCTGCGGGCGCGGATCGGCGGCGCAGACTTCCATCAACTCACGAATCAGCGTACGCCGCAGGTTGCGCCCCTGGCTCAGGCGGGTGCCGGCCATGGCCTTGACCGAGCGCATCTTCAGCAGGTGGTCCTGGCTGATCAGGCTCATGCGCCAGGCTTCGTTCATCACCCCGCGCACGGCGTTGACGTACAGCGATGAGGTATTCGGCGCATACCCGTCTTCCCGCAGCACCGCCACCAGGGCCATGACGTGTTCGGGCTGCAGCAGGTGCCAGTCGATGTCTTCGAGGTTGATGTCTTCAAAACCCAGGCGGTCGGCGGCGTCCTGCAGCACGTAGCGCATGGTCAGCTGGCTGGAGGGCGCCAGGCGGGTGAGATAGAGGGTCAGCGGGTTGCGGGTAGACTCAGTCAAGGTAGATCAGCCTTTGGATTAAATATGTCGACTAACCATCTGTTTAATCGACATATTTAGTGAATTGGCGAGCGCAGAGTCTAGCGCAGGTCAATCCCCGGGGCTATTCCTGATCGTCTTCCGCCGGGGCTGGCGTCTGCTGCTGGCTCCAGTCGGTGTCCTGCTTCTGCATCAAGGCAAACCAGTGCTGGCGCATGAACTCCAGGTACGGTTTGGGCGCCTTGGCAAAATCTTCTTCGTCGCCGTAACAGCCAGGAAGCGGCAGCTCGGTACCCTGCTCCTTGTACTGGCTGACCAGCGCCTGTTGGGCGGCGATGCTGCAATCCTTGGGCAACGGCATGCCTTGCAGGGCGCCGGCGTCTTCATCCCACCAGCTGGCGCCATAGCGGTCGATGCCGCGCAGGCGGTACTTCTGCGACTTGCCGATGTGCATGATCAGCTTGAAATCATTGGGGCTGACGTCACTGGTGCAGGTGCGGCTATACCCCACGGTGACCTGGCTGATGCCATCGCCCAGCAGGTCGGTGACCCGGGTGGCGTCGCTGTTGAAGTGCGCGCCGGCATCGAACTCGCAATGCTGCACGTCGTCGTAGAGCATCCACAGGCGCTTGGGCCGGTCACCGTCGAGCAGGTACTGGGCGGCGTAGACAAAGGCCGACTGCGCACCGTCGTCGTCGCGTTCGCTGACTTGCTCTGCGAGTACCAACAGGTTCTTGCCCTGTTTGTCGCTCCAGACGAAGGCGCCGACCTGTTTACCCCGCACTTCTACGCCATCGGGCACCTGGTCGATGGACGTCAGTACCACGCCGTCATCGGCCCGCACACTCGTGGCCCAGGCCACCGTCATCAACAACACCATCAACATTGGCCGTAAACGCTGCACGCTATTCATCCGACTGCCCTGGCAAGAGATGGCTTACTTTACCGGCACTTGCGCGGCATTGCAGAGAAGATTCTTCAGGAACCAGCCCGCGCGCGGAAAAAGCCTACCGGCCCTTCTCCCCTCATCGGCACGGCGTTGTCCGTACTTCTGCTGTTTACCTGAACCCTAGCTGTCTACCTGCCAAAAAAACGACTTTTTCATCTGCGTTTCATATTCGTTGAACATTTTTGCGCTTAATCTTGGCGGAACGACTTGAGAACGAACCGTACTTTGCAGGTTAACTCGTTGATTCCGCTTTACCTTTGAGCATTTTGGTCTTTACTCACGAAAGCCATGGAAGACCCACTGTGACCTGTCAGGACTGTCGAATGAATGCCACAAATCAACGCTATCTTTGATCGGATGCCCGGCATCCGAGGCTGACGATAACTGCTGTCTTTACGCTCCAAGTTGCTCTAACCCCCGAGGTAATGAATCTTTGAAACCCTATCCAATTCATTGCGTGTCGATCGTTATCCCGGTCTACAACGAACAAGAAAGCCTGCCTGAACTGCTGCGCCGCACCATGGCCGCCTGCAAACAACTGGCTTACGAATACGAAATCATCCTGGTGGACGACGGCAGCCGCGACAACTCCGCGCAATTGCTGGAAGACGCCGCCGCGCTCGAAGGCAGCAATGTGGTGGCGGTGATCCTCAACCGCAACTACGGCCAGCACGCCGCAATCATGGCCGGCTTCGAGCATTGCCGGGGCGACGTGGTGATCACCCTGGACGCCGACCTGCAAAACCCGCCGGAAGAAATCCCGCGTTTGGTCGAACAGGCCGCCCTGGGCTATGACGTGGTTGCCACCGTGCGCAACAACCGCCAGGACTCGGCCTTCCGCCGCTGGCCGTCGCGCCTGATCAACCTCGCCGTGCAACGCTCCACCGGCGTGGCCATGAGCGACTACGGCTGCATGCTGCGTGCTTATCGCCGCACCATCGTCGACGCCATGCTGGCCTGTCGCGAGCGCAGCACCTTTATCCCGATCCTGGCCAACAGTTTTGCGCGCCACACCACAGAAATCCTGGTGCATCACGCCGAGCGTGAACACGGCGAGTCCAAATACAGCCCGATGCGCCTGATCAGCCTGATGTTCGACCTGCTGACCTGCATGACCACCACGCCATTGCGCCTGTTGAGCATCGTCGGTTTCAGCCTGGCGGCCCTGGGCATGCTCTTCGCCTTTGCACTGATCGTGCTGCGTATCGCTTTCGGCTCCGGCTGGGCTGGCGACGGCATGTTCGTGCTGTTCGCCGTATTGTTCGTGTTCACCGGTGGCCAGTTCATCGGCATGGGCCTCCTGGGTGAATACCTGGGCCGCATGTACAGCGATGTGCGGGCCCGCCCACGGTTCTTTATCGAAAAAGTGCTGCGCAACCAACCGGCAGCACCGGCCGAGACCTTTACGGTCGACGGCCTGACGTCCTCCCACACCTCTACTTCTCCTTCCGATCAGGTTTCGTCATGAATTCAAACGCTGTTGTCTTCGCTTACCACGATATTGGCTGTGCTGGCATTGAAGCCCTGCTCAATGCGGGTTACGAAATTGCTGCCGTGTTCACCCATGCCGATGATCCCAAGGAAAACAATTTCTACGGTTCCGTCGCCCAGCTGTGCGCCCGCAATGGCATCCCGGTACACGCCCCGGAAGACGCCAACCACCCGCTGTGGATCGAGCGCATCGCCAAGCTGAACCCGGACTACATCTTCTCGTTCTACTACCGCAACCTGCTGAGCGAAGCCCTGCTGGCCACCGCCAAGAAAGGCGCGTTCAACCTGCACGGCTCCCTGCTGCCTAAGTACCGTGGCCGCGCACCGGCCAACTGGGTGCTGGTGAACGGCGAAACCGAAACCGGCGTGACCCTGCACCGCATGGTCAAGCGTGCCGATGCCGGCGCGATCCTGGCCCAGCAGAAAGTCGTGATCGAGCGCACCGACACCGGCCTGACCCTGCACGCCAAACTGCGTGACGCCGCCACCAACCTGCTGCGCGATGCCCTGCCGCAACTGGCGCAAGGCAAGCTGACCGAAACCGCCCAGGACGAAAGCAAGGCCACCTACTTCGGTCGTCGCACCGCCGCTGACGGCAAGCTGGATTGGAAAAAACCGGCTGAAGAGCTGTTCAACCTGGTTCGCGCCGTTACCCAACCATACCCGGGTGCCTTCTGCGCCGTGGGCGAGCACAAGCTGATCGTCTGGAACGCCGAAGTCGTCAAGGGCAACGAAGGCCTGGCGCCAGGCCGCGTGATCAGCGTCAACCCGCTGCGCATCGCCTGCGGTGAAGACTCCCTGGTGGTCAAGTTCGGCCAGCGCAACGAGAACGGCCTGTACCTGGCCGGCCCGTCCCTGGCTGATGAACTGGGCCTGGTGGACGGTTCCGTGCTGCGTGGCGCCGAGTCCGGCCGCAAGCCCCGTCGTACCCGCGTGCTGATCCTGGGCGTGAACGGTTTCATCGGTAACCACCTGTCCGAGCGCCTGCTGCGTGACGACCGTTACGAAATCTACGGCCTGGACATCGGCTCCGACGCCATCGAGCGCCTGCGCAGCCACCCGAATTTCCACTATGTGGAAGGCGACATCAGCATCCACTCCGAGTGGATCGAGTACCACATCAAGAAGTGCGACGTGGTCCTGCCGCTGGTGGCCATCGCCACCCCGATCGAATACACCCGCAACCCGCTGCGCGTATTTGAACTGGACTTCGAAGAGAACCTGAAACTGGTTCGCTACTGCGTGAAGTACAACAAGCGCGTGATCTTCCCGTCGACCTCCGAAGTGTATGGCATGTGCCAGGACCAGTACTTCGACGAAGACACCTCCAACCTGGTGGTGGGCCCGGTCAACAAGCAGCGCTGGATCTACTCGGTCTCCAAGCAACTGCTGGACCGCGTGATCTGGGCCTACGGCGACAAAGGCCTGAAGTTCACCCTGTTCCGTCCATTCAACTGGATGGGCCCGCGCCTCGACCGCCTGGACTCGGCCCGTATCGGCAGCTCCCGCGCCATCACCCAGCTGATCCTGAACCTGGTGGAAGGCACGCCGATCCGTCTGTTCGACGGTGGCGAGCAGAAGCGTTGCTTCACTGACATCGCCGACGGCATCGAAGCCCTGGCGCGCATCATTGATAACGACAACGATAACTGCAACGGCCAGATCATCAACATCGGCAACCCGGAAAACGAAGCCAGCATCCGTCAGCTGGGCGAAGAACTGCTGCGTCAGTTCGAAGCTCACCCGCTGCGCAGCAACTTCCCTCCGTTCGCCGGTTTCCGCGACGTGGAAAGCAAGGCGTTCTACGGCACCGGTTACCAGGACGTGGCGCACCGCAAGCCAAGCATCGACAACGCCAAGCGCCTGCTGAACTGGGAGCCTACCGTGGAGATGAGCGAAACCATCGGCAACACCCTGGATTTCTTCCTGCGTGAAGCCATGCTCGAAATCGCGGACAAGCGTTGATGCAAGCGGGTCTACGCATCGACGTCGACACCTACCGAGGCACCCGCGAAGGGGTGCCAAGGTTGTTGGAGTCGCTTGATGAAGCCGGGGTCAAGGCGACCTTCTTCTTCAGCGTCGGGCCGGACAACATGGGGCGCCACTTGTGGCGCCTGATCCGCCCGCAGTTCCTGTGGAAGATGCTGCGCTCCAACGCGGCCGGTTTGTACGGCTGGGACATTTTGCTGGCCGGCACCGCGTGGCCGGGCAAACCCATCGGTCGCGACCTGGGGCACCTGATGCGCCAGGCCAAGGCCGCCGGGCATGAAGTCGGGCTGCACGCCTGGGATCATCACGGCTGGCAAGCCAACACCGGGCGCTGGAGCGATGCACAGCTGATCGAGCAGATTCGCCGTGGCGTCGACACCTTGAGCGACATCCTCGGTGAACCCATCGACTGCTCAGCCGCCGCCGGCTGGCGTGCCGATGAGCGCGTGGTGCAAGCCAAGCAACAGTTCAATTTCCGTTACAACAGCGATTGCCGTGGTACCAGCCTGTTCCGGCCGACCCTGGCGGATGGCAGTGCCGGCACACCACAAATTCCGGTGGACATGCCGACCTTCGACGAAGTCGTGGGCCCGGTGGTGGCCGCCAAGGATTTCAATAGCTACATCCTCGACCGCTTCAAGCCGTCGAAGCTCAACGTCTATACGATCCACGCAGAAGTAGAAGGGATTCTGATGGCCAATGATTTTCGCCAGTTGCTCGCCCAGGCAGGGCAGCGCGGCATCGCGTTCAAACCGTTGGGCGACCTGTTGCCCGCCGACCTCACCACCCTGCCCCAGCAACAGCTGGTGCGTGGTGCGTTGAGCGGCCGTGAAGGCTGGCTCGGAGTGCAAAAGGCATGATCCGGCGCTGGGCCCTGCCCCTGCTCCTGCTGGCCTTCGGGGTGTTCTACCTGATCCCGTTGGCCACCCACGGCCTGTGGATTCCCGACGAAACCCGCTATGCGCAGATCAGCCAGGAAATGCTGCTGACCGGCAAATGGGCCTCGCCACACTTCATGGGGATTCGCTACTTCGAGAAACCGGCGGCCGGGTACTGGATGATCGCGCTGGGCCAGGCGATTTTCGGGCAGAACCTGTTCGGCGTGCGTTTTGCCTCGGCCTTGAGCACCGGCTTGAGCATCCTGCTGGTGTATTTCGTGGCCCGGCGTTTGTGGAACAACCCGCGCAAGAGCCTGGTCAGCGCCGTGCTGTACATGAGTTTTGTCAGCGTCGCGTTCCTGGCGGGCTATGCGAACCTCGACCCGCAGTTCACCTTCTGGGTCAACCTGACCGGGGCGGCGCTGTGGTTCTGCTTCGACAGCACCACCACCCGCGGCCGCCTGTGGTCGTGGGCCTTGCTCGGGTTCGCCTGCGGCATGGGGTTCATGACCAAGGGTTTCCTTGCCTGGTTGCTGCCGGTGCTGATCGCCCTGCCCTACGTGCTCTGGCAAAAACGCATTCGTGAACTGCTCACCTATGGCCTGGTGGCCGTGGTGGTGGCGATTGTCGTGAGCCTGCCCTGGGCGCTGATGGTGCATGCCCAGGAACCGGACTACTGGAATTTCTTCTTCTGGCACGAGCACATCCAGCGCTTTGCCGGCGACGACGCCCAGCACTCCGAGCCCTTCTGGTATTACCTGCCGCTGATGGTTGCGTTCACCCTGCCGTGGATGGCGTTGCTGCCGTCCACCGTGAAGCAGGCATGGCTGGAAAAACGCAACAGCAAGGTCGCCTTCCTGCTGCTGTGGCTGCTGATGCCGCTGGCGTTCTTCAGCCTGGCCAAGGGCAAGCTGCCGTCGTACATCATGCCGTGCCTGCTGCCACTGGCGCTGCTGATGGGGCATACCCTCGCCGACAAACTGGCCCAGGCCCGTGGCCGCGTACTGCGCATCAACGGCTGGGTGAATCTGGTCATTGGCATATTGGCGTTGCTGGCCCTGACCTGGTTCCAGCTGAAAAAACCGGTGTACGAGCACGGCCAGGAAACACTCAGCCTGGTGCTGGTGTTCGTCTTCCTGTTCGGCTGGATCATCGCCAACCTGCTGCAAGCCGCCCGCCCGTTGCACATGTGGGCCGCACCGGTGATGGGCAGCTGGTTGCTGGTGGCGCTGGTGCCGGCCGCGTTGCCGCACTCGGTGGTTTATAACAAGACCCCCGACCAGTTCATCATCGACCACCTCCAGGAGCTGCAGCCGACCACTGCGTTGCTGAGCAACGACCTCGGCGCCGCATCGGCCTTGTCATGGCGCCTGCAGCGTCCTGAAGTGATGCTCTACAACACCGTTGGCGAAGTGAAATACGGCATCGCCTTCCCGGACACCGCTTACCGCAAGATCGATGCCGCCAGCGTCCAGCAATGGATGAGCGAGGCGCGCAAGCAAGGCTCGGTGGGCGTGGTGATGCGGGTCAAGGGTGACGACGAACGCCAGGAAGTGGACCTGCTGCCCAAAGACGGCAAGCGTTACGAGCAGGGCAATATCGTGATTCTGATCTTCCCGCAGAGCGCGCCATGACCACTCTGTTGCTGTTGTTAGGTGCCTGCCTGCTGACCTGCATGGGCCAGGTGTCCCAGAAGTTTGCCGTGGAAGGCTGGCGTGACCAGCCCGACGGTTGGGCCCTGAAGCTGCGCTCGCCGTGGCTGTGGTCGGCGCTGGTGTGCCTGGGCCTGGGTTTGCTGGTGTGGCTGCTGGTGCTGCAACGTTTGGAAGTCGGCATCGCCTACCCGATGCTGAGCCTCAACTTTGTATTGGTCACCCTGGTGGCGCGCTTTGTGTTCCACGAACACATCGATGGTCGCCACTGGTTCGGCGTGCTGCTGGTGATTGCCGGTGTGGTGCTGCTGGGGCGTCAGGTATGAGTCGCGCTCGCGGTTTTGCCCTGGCCCTGGGCAGCGTGGCACTGGTCAGCGGTGCCCAGTTGGGCATGCGCTGGAGCATGACGCGCCTGCCATTGCCCACCGAATGGCTGACAGCACTCAACACGGGTGCCATCGACCTCGGCGCACTGGGCGTGGTGATCCTGGCGATCATCGCCTATGCCCTGTCGATGCTCTGCTGGCTTGGCGCGCTCAAAGACCTGCCGCTGGGCCGTGCCTACTCGCTGCTCAGCATCAGCTACGCATTGGTCTACCTGCTGGCCGCCAGCCTGCCGGTGTTCAACGAACATTTTTCGCTTTCAAAAACTGCGGGAGTGGCCTTGGTCATTCTCGGAGTCCTGACTATCAACTCTCGTCGTGCTAGCACCACAAGTCCCAGGAATGCCCCATGAAAATCAGTGTATTTGGTAGTGGTTACGTCGGTCTGGTGCAGGCCACCGTATTGGCCGAAGTCGGTCACGATGTCATCTGCATGGACGTTGACGAGAACAAGGTCAAGCTGCTGCAACAGGGCCACGTGAGCATCTTCGAGCCGGGGCTGGCGGCCATGGTCAAGGAAAACCTCGAAGGCGGACGCCTGACGTTTACCTATGATGAAAAACTCGCCGTCGAACATGGCGAAGTGCTGTTCATCGCCGTGGGCACCCCCTCCGATGAAGACGGTTCGGCCGACCTGAAATACGTGCTGTCCGTGGGCGATGCAGTGGCTCGCCACCGTATCGACCCGGTGATCCTCGTGGAAAAATCCACCGTACCCGTAGGCACCGGCGACACCTTGCGTGCGCACATGGAAAAAGCCCTGCGCATTGCCGGCCGCCACCTGGAGTTCGATATCGTCTCCAACCCGGAATTCCTCAAGGAAGGCTCGGCCGTTGCCGACTGCCGCCGCCCGGACCGGATCGTCATCGGCTGCGAACGTGAAGAAGTGCGCGAGGTGATGCGTGAGTTGTATGCACCGTTCAACCGCAACCACGACCGCATCATCTTCATGGACCTGCGCAGCGCCGAACTGACCAAGTACGCCGCCAACTGCATGCTGGCCACCAAGATCAGCTTTATCAACCAGATCGCCGAACTGGCCGAACACCTGGGCGCCGACATCGAAGCCGTGCGCCTGGGCATTGGTGCCGACTCGCGTATCGGCTACCACTTCATCTACCCAGGCTGCGGTTATGGCGGCTCGTGTTTCCCCAAGGACATGCGCGCCCTGATCCACAGCGCCAAGGCCGCCAACTGCTCCAGCGACCTGCTGGAAGCCGTGGAAGCCATCAACCAGCGCCAGAAGAGCAAGCTGTTCGAACGCGCCAATGCATTCTTCAAGGGCGACCTGCGCGGCAAGACCTTCGCCTTGTGGGGCCTGGCGTTCAAGCCCAACACCGACGACATGCGCGATGCGCCAAGCCGGGTGCTGATGGAAGCCTTGTGGGCCGCCGGCGCCAATGTACGTGCGTTTGACCCGGAAGCCATGCAGGAAACCCAGCGCATCTACGGTGATGACCCGCGCCTGATGCTGATGGGCACCCCGGAATCCACCCTGAGTGGCTCTGACGCCTTGATCATCTGCACAGAATGGCAACAGTTCAAGGCACCGGACTTCGACCTGATCCAGCAACGCCTGAAAACCCCGGTGATCTTCGACGGCCGCAACCTGTACGACGGCGAACGCCTGGCACGCAAAGGCATCCAGTACTTCCCGATGGGCCGCGGCGATTCCTGCAACTTGCCGATCCCCCAGCAAAACTGGGCGCCTCAGGCCGAGGAAGCCTGAGACGTGGACAAAGCTCATCGGCCCCTGCTCAGCCCGACGATCCGCCGACACTCATGGATCCTGGGGCTCCTGGCACTGGTCCTGTTTATCGCAGGCAACTGGAACCAGGCAATCATCGGCTTTGACTCGCGCTTCGTGCTGTTCGCCCAGGAGATGCTGCGCCACGGGCCGGGGTTCTTCCCGACCACGTACGGGCAACCTTATGCCGATTACCTGGCCACCTCGACGCTGCTGACCTGGCTGCTGTCGGTGCCCCTGGGGCAGGTCACCAGCCTGACGGCCTGGCTGCCCACGGCCATCGCTTCGGCACTGATCGTGGTGCTGCTCTACCGGCTGACCGCGCCCTACTCCCGGCGCTGGGCACTGCTGAGCATCGCGGTGATGCTGCTCAGCAGTACCTTCATCAGCGAAACCCGCGCGGTGTCCCTCGACCAGATGCTGGCGGCAGTGGCCCTGACAGTCTTCTACCTGGGTTACGCCCACGACCACTTCGGCGCCGGCAAGCGCCTGCACTGGCTGTTTGCGCTGCTGATCGTGGGGTTCGCGATCCGTGGGCCGATCGGCCTGGTGATCCCCACCGGCATGCTGTGCAGCTATTACCTGATCAACCGGCAATGGCGCCAGCTCTTCAGTTTCGGCCTGCTGGCGTTGGCGTTACTGGCGGCGTGCGTGGGCCTGCTGCTGCTGCTGGCCAAGCTCAGTGGCGGTGAAACGTTCATGCAGGACGTGATCCGCATGCAGTTCCTGGGTCGCATGGACGGCACCGAAGGCTCCGGCAGCGCGCTGTATTACTTCAGCAGTTCGCTGGGCAACTATGCGCCGGCGTATCCGTTGGCAATACTCGCGCTGATTGCGATAGTCGCCAGTGGCCGCGAGGACAAGGGCCCGGCGCTGAAACTGGTGCTGTACTGCCTCGCCGCCGGCTTGATCGTGATGATCGGCTTGTCGGTGCCCCAGGCGAAAAAAGCGCGCTATGTGCTGCCGATGCTGCCCCTGGCAGCAATCATCGCCGCGTATCCATTCCAGGTGTCGCGAGGCAGACTGTTCGCCGGGCTGCGCTGGCTGATGCTGGGGTTGTGGACGGTCATTCCGGGGCTGCTGATCGCAGGCTTGTTCGTGGCGCGTCACCGCTTCCCCGAGCAGATTGGCAGCCTCAATCCGGTGTTCGGGATCCTGATCGCGATCCAGGTGCTGGCACTGGGCTTGCTGTTCAACCAGCGCTTTCGCTACGTGGGCCCGGCCTTCGCCGCGGTATTGGCGGTGTGGCTGGCGTATATCGTGATGGTCGAGCCGCTGGAGCGCCGGTTGTATGACACGCGCACCTTTACCCTCCAGGCCCATGCGCTGACCCAGCTACAACCGGCGCCGCTGGTATTGCACGCACTGGGCAAGGACGCAAAAGCCATCAAGTTCATGGTCAACCTCGATTGCGACCGGGTGCCGTTGTTTACCCAGTTGCCTGCCGACCTGGCGCCGATCCAGGCTCCTGCATGGCTGATCATGAGCCAGTCGGACTATGAAGCGTTGAGTGACCCGCGTTTTCGTTCACTGCAGCCGGTACTGACCGGCCAGTTCGACAAGAACCCTTACGTACTGCTGCATTTGATCAAACCCGCACAACCTTGATACAGGGCGCGGGATAAGCGGAACCAACCGCTTATCCCGCGCCAGTACATTCAGTAGTTATAAATCCAAGTGTATGTAAGAAACTTCTTTGCCCATTCAACTTCGAAACTTTTAGCGTAGCAACTATCGAGAAACATCCTACGCATCTATACGCTGCTACCGATAAGACGCCCTCTTCCCGCCCCTAGCCCTCGACTGTAGACTCGCCTGCCAAGCGAGTTAATTATTTAATACCTTTTAACTATTTTCAGAAGTTCCAAAGGTGCGGTGTAAGGCATTCCTGTTACTTTCGAAAGAAACTCGACGAACGTAGCAGCAAGCCATCAATCAAGACATGCCCCGCTTAAACGAACAGTCGAAATAACAATAAAGACCTTTTAAACAGCATTCAGCGCTGCCGTTTATTTCATTTAGAGGAATGTTTTGTGTCCGACCGTCGATTGCCCGACCCCTCAACCTCTGACGCTGTCGCGCCTTTGTCCCGCGACAGAGTCAATGCGGGTTACATCCCGCTGCCAAAACTGGATCGGCTGATGGAACTGCGTGATGCACTGGTGGTGCTCAAGGGGCCATTGGCCAACAATCCATCGCTGCGGGAAAATGTACAAAACCTGCTGATCAACGAGGAAACCGATGACCGTGTGCTGGGCAAGATCAGCAACCCCATGCCACCGCCAACCCGCCTGATACCGTTTGGCTGACACGTTTTACTGCAAAAATACTGCACTTGACCTGCATTAATATGCATTGGCAGCAGTCTTCATCGATTGGCACACTGCGCAGGTTCCTCCCCCAAATGCAGGAACTTCTTTAAAGGGCTTTTCCGGGAAACCAGGCAAGCCTTTTTTTTCGCCCGCTTTTCACGGATCGTCTGTCAATGCTCGCTCGCTGGTTACCCGCTGCCATCAATACCCGCCCTGCCGAATGGAGTCGTGCCGCCATCGGCATGGCCCTGGGCACACTGTTCAGCGTCTGGGTATGCGCCCAGGTGTTCGGCACCGAGGTGGCCCTGCACCTGATAGGCCCGCTGGGAGCCTCGGCGGTGCTGCTGTTTGCCGTATCCTCCGGCGCGCTGGCCCAGCCCTGGTCGATCATCGGCAGCTACCTGTGTGCCGGGATCGTTGCGCTGCTGGTGGCCCGGGTATTGGGCCGAACGCTGGGCAGCGCATGCCTGGCTGCCGGGATGACCGTGATCCTGATCTGCTGGCTGCGCTGCCTGCATCCACCGGCGGGCGGCCTGGCCATGAGCCTGGTGCTGGCTGACCCCGCCTCGATTGCCATGGGCTGGCACGAACTTGCCGCAGTCATGCTGGGCGCCACGGCCTTGTTGGCCTGCGCGCTGGCCTACAACAACGCCACGCGCACGCGTTACCCCAAGGGCACCCGCGAACCGGCTGCGCCGATCTTTATGCCAATGGCCACCGAAAACCCCGGGATCAGCGCCGAGGACCTCAAGCAGGCCCTCGCCGAGCGCGAGCAGTTCCTGGACGTTACCCCGCAGGAACTGGAAGAGCTGATCCAGGCCAGCGAGCGGTATGCCCGGCGGCGCACCATCGGCGCGGTTTTCCAGCACCAGGGCCAGCCTCCTCCATAAGGCAAAAATGCAAAAACGACCTGCATGATTCCGACTTGTACTGGGCAAATTTGCACTGGTACGATCGCGAGATGGTTCGCCCGCGAACATCTTGATAAAGAACAATAAAAGCAGGGAGTTAGAGATGACTGCTCAGGTTTCATCCGAGGCAAGCAGCGCCGGGATTGTGCAAGACGAGGTCCTGGCGCACGTACGCAACCATATTGGCCACCTGACCCTCAATCGCCCCGCAGGCCTTAACGCCCTCACCCTGGACATGGTCCGCAGCCTCAGCCGGCATTTGCAGGCGTGGGCGGAGGATCCCCAGGTGCATGCCGTGGTGTTGCGCGGTGCCGGTGAAAAAGCCTTCTGCGCCGGCGGCGACATTCGCTCGCTGTACGACAGCTTCAAGAGCGGCGACACCCTCCACGAAGACTTCTTCGTCGAGGAATACGCCCTCGACCTCGCCATTCACAACTATCGCAAACCGGTCCTGGCACTGATGGACGGCTTCGTCCTTGGCGGTGGCATGGGCCTGGTGCAAGGCGCCGACCTGCGGGTGGTCACCGACCGCAGCCGCCTGGCAATGCCCGAGGTGGCCATCGGGTATTTCCCTGACGTGGGCGGCAGCTATTTCCTGCCGCGCATTTCCGGGGAACTGGGGATCTACCTCGGGGTGACCGGCGTGCAGATTCGTGCCGCCGACGCCCTGTATTGCGGCCTGGCGGACTGGTACCTCGACAGCGCCCGGCTCGCCGACCTCGACCAGCGCCTGGACCGCCTGGAATGGCACGATTCTCCCCTCAAGGACCTGCAAGGCCTGCTGGCCAGCCTCGCGGTGCAACAATTGCCCGACGCCCCTCTGGCGGCGCTACGCCCAGCCATCGATCACTTCTTTGCCTTGCCGGACGTGCCGAGCATCGTCGAGCAATTGCAGCAAGTCACCGTCGCCGACAGCCATGACTGGGCATTGACCACCGCCAGCCTGATGCAGACGCGCTCCCCCCTGGCCATGGCCGTGACCCTGCAGATGCTGCGTCGCGGGCGCCACCTGCCGCTGGAGCAGTGCTTTGCCCTGGAACTGCACCTGGACCGCCAATGGTTTGCCCGTGGCGACCTGATCGAAGGCGTCCGCGCCCTGCTGATCGACAAGGACAAAACCCCTCGCTGGAACCCTCCAACCCTGCCGGCGTTGGAGGCTGATCATGTCGAAAGCTTCTTCCGCGACTTCGACAAGAACGGGAACTAAATCATGCAAGATATTGAATTTACAGAAGAACAAGTGATGATCCGCGACATGGCGCGGGACTTTGCCCGTGGCGAAATCGCCCCCCACGCCCAGGCTTGGGAAAAGGCCGGCTGGATCGACGATGCCCTGGTCGCCAAGATGGGCGAGTTGGGTTTGCTGGGCATGGTGGTGCCTGAAGAATGGGGCGGCACCTACGTCGACTACGTGGCCTACGCCCTGGCAGTGGAAGAGATTTCCGCTGGCGACGGCGCTACCGGCGCACTGATGAGTATCCATAATTCAGTGGGTTGCGGGCCAATCCTAAACTACGGCTCACAAGCACAAAAGGAAACCTGGTTGGCGGAACTGGCCAGCGGCCAGGCCATCGGTTGCTTCTGCCTTACCGAACCCCAGGCCGGCTCCGAAGCGCACAACCTGCGCACCCGCGCCGAACTGCGGGACGGCCAGTGGGTGATCAACGGCGCCAAGCAGTTTGTCAGCAACGGCAAGCGCGCCAAGCTGGCGATCGTGTTTGCAGTGACCGACCCGGAGCTGGGCAAGAAAGGCATCTCGGCGTTCCTGGTGCCGACCAACACCCCGGGCTTCGTGGTGGACCGTACCGAACACAAGATGGGCATTCGTGCCTCGGACACCTGTGCCGTCACCCTCAACCAGTGCACCGTGCCGGAAGCCAACCTGCTGGGTGAACGCGGCAAGGGCCTGGCCATCGCCCTGTCCAACCTCGAAGGCGGACGCATCGGGATTGCCGCCCAGGCGCTGGGTATTGCGCGTGCCGCCTTTGAGGCCGCGCTGGCCTATGCCCGTGACCGGGTGCAGTTCGACAAGGCGATCATCGAGCACCAGAGCGTGGCCAACTTGCTGGCCGACATGCAAACCCGCCTGAATGCGGCGCGCCTGCTGATCCTGCATGCCGCCCGATTGCGCAGTGCGGGCAAGCCATGCCTGTCGGAGGCCTCCCAGGCCAAGCTGTTTGCCTCGGAAATGGCCGAGAAGGTGTGCTCTTCAGCCATGCAGATTCATGGGGGTTATGGCTATCTGGAGGACTACCCGGTGGAGCGTTACTACCGGGATGCGCGGATTACCCAGATTTACGAGGGCACCAGCGAGATTCAGCGGATGGTGATTGCCAGAGAATTGAAAAACTACCAGCTGTAACAGGTATTTCGCATAACCCATGTGGGAGCGGGCTTGCTCGCGAAGGCGGTGGATCAGTCGATACATCGGGTGACTGTAATACCGCCTTCGCGAGCAAGCCCGCTCCCACATTTTTTGATCTTCAGCGTTTCAGGACAGTGTTTACTTGTCCTTGAACTCCGGCGCACGCTTGGCCACAAACGCCGCCATGCCTTCCTTCTGATCCAGTGTGGCAAACGCCGCGTGGAACACCCGGCGCTCAAAGCGCACGCCTTCGGACAGGCTCACTTCAAACGCACGGTTCACGCTTTCCTTGACCATCATGCTGATGGGCACCGACTTGCCGGCGATCAGGGTCGCGACCTTCAGTGCTTCGTCCAACAGCTCATCCGCCGGCACGATGCGCGCGACGATCCCGCAGCGCTCGGCTTCCACCGCATCGATAAAGCGCCCGGTCAGGCACATTTCCATGGCCTTGGCCTTGCCCACGGCGCGGGTCAGGCGCTGGGTGCCGCCCATGCCCGGCAGCACGCCGAGGTTGATTTCCGGCTGGCCAAACTTGGCGTTGTCACCCGCCAGGATGAAGTCGCACATCAAGGCCAGTTCACAGCCGCCACCCAGGGCAAACCCGTTGACCGCCGCGATGATCGGCTTGCGGCGGTTGGCCACGCGATCGCTGTCGCTGAACAGGTCGTCGAGGTAGATCTGCGGGTAGGTCAGCTCGGCCATTTCCTTGATGTCGGCACCGGCGGCAAAGGCTTTTTTCGAGCCGGTGAGCACGATGCAGCCGATTTCCGGGTTGACTTCCAGGCTGTCCAGCGCCTGGTTCAGCTCGCTGACCAGTTGCGCGTTCAGGGCGTTCAGCGCTTGCGGGCGATTGAGGGTGATCAGCCCGACCCGGCCCTGCACGTCCAGCAAAATGCTTTCGTAACTCATAGAGACTCCTCAGAGATTGCGTGAAATGACCATGCGTTGAATATCGCTGGTGCCTTCGTAAATCTGGCAGACCCGCACATCGCGGTAGATCCGCTCCAGGGGAAAGTCGCTCAGGTAACCGTAACCGCCGAGGGTTTGCAAGGCTGCCGAGCAGACCTTTTCGGCCATTTCCGAAGCAAACAGCTTGGCCATGGACGCTTCCACCAGCGCCGGCTTGCCGCTGTCACGCAGGGCGGCGGCGTAATGCACCATCTGCCGCGCCACGGCGATTTGCGTCGCCATGTCCGCCAGGCGGAAGGCCACGGCCTGGTGCTCGATGATCGGCTTGCCAAAGCTTTCCCGCTCGCGGGCGTAGTCCCGGGCCGCTTCAAATGCCGCCCGTGCCATGCCTACCGCTTGCGAAGCAATGCCGACACGCCCGCCTTCGAGGTTGGCCAGGGCGATCCGGTAGCCTTCGCCCTCCTCGCCCAAACGATTGGCCACCGGCACCTGCACATCCTCAAACAGGATCTGGCAGGTGTCGGAAGCATGCTGGCCGAGCTTGTCCTCGACCCGCGCGACGCTGTAGCCCGGCGAGTCGGTGGGCACGATAAAGGCGCTGATGCCGCGTTTGCCGGCAGCCGGATCGGTGACTGCAAACACAATCACGATCCCGGCGTTTTGCCCGGAGGTGATGAACTGCTTGCAGCCATTCAAGACGTAGTGATCGCCCTCCAGCCGGGCACGGGTTTTCAGGCCGCTGGCGTCGGAACCGGCCTGGGGCTCGGTCAAGGCAAACGCACCGAGCATCGCACCACTGGCCAGGGGCTTGAGGAACTGCTCGCGCTGTTGATCATTGCCGAACTTGAGGATCGGCACGCAGCCCACGGAGTTGTGCACGCTCATGATGGTCGAGCAGGCGCCGTCACCGGCAGCGATCTCTTCCAGGGACATGGCGTAGGCCAGGTAGCCGGTATCACAGCCGCCCCATTGCTCCGGGACCAGCATGCCGAAAAAGCCCAGCTCGGCCATTTCACCGATGGCTTCCTTGGGAAAGCGATGCTCGCGGTCCCACTCGGCAGCGAACGGTTTAAGGCGTTCCTGGGCAAATTGCCGGGCGGCTTCGCTGATTTGCAGTTGTTCGTCATTCGGCAGCATAGGTGTTCCTTAGTACAGGCATTCAACGGCCATGGCCGTGGCTTCACCGCCGCCGATGCAGATCGCTGCAACGCCGCGCTTGAGGCCTCTCTGGCGCAGGGCCGAAAGCAGGGTCACCAGGATCCGCGCGCCGGACGCGCCAATCGGATGGCCCAGGGCACAGGCACCGCCGTGGATGTTGACCTTGCTGTGGGGAATCTCCAGCTTGCTCATGGTCACCAGGCTGACCACGGCAAAGGCTTCGTTGATTTCAAACAGGTCGACTTCGTCGAGGTTCCAGCCGGTCTTGCTCATCAGCTTGCGGATCGCCCCCACCGGCGCTACCGGGAACAGGCCAGGCTCATCGGCAAACGCCGCGTGGCCATGGATCACCGCCAGAGGCTTGAGCCCGCGCTTGTGCGCTTCGGACTGGCGCATCAGCAGCAGCGCCGCCGCACCGTCGGAAATCGAACTGGAGTTGGCTGCCGTCACCGTGCCGCCCTCCCGGAAGGCCGGCTTCAATGTCGCGATCTTGTCCAGCTTGGCTTTCGGCGGCTGTTCGTCGTGGATGATGGTTTTCTGTTCCTTGCCCACGGTGACCTGCACCGGGACGATTTCGGCGATGAAGTTGCCGTCGGTGATCGCCTGTTGCGCACGGGTCAGGGACGCAATCGCGAACGCGTCCTGGGCCTCGCGGGAAAAGCCGTTGTGCTCGGCGCAGTCCTCGGCAAAGGTGCCCATCAGGCGGCCCTTGTCGTAGGCGTCTTCAAGGCCGTCGAGGAACATGTGGTCGAGCACCCGGCCGTGGCCCATGCGATAGCCGCTGCGGGCGCGGTCCAGCAGGTACGGCGCGTTGGACATGCTCTCCATGCCACCGGCGATGGCCACCTCCACGCTGCCTGCCAGCAACGCGTCATGGGCCAGGATCGTGGCTTCCATGCCCGAGCCGCACATCTTGTTGAGGGTGGTGCAGCGCGTGGACTTGTCCAGGCCAGCACCCAGCGCCGCCTGGCGTGCCGGCGCCTGGCCGAGGCCGGCGGGCAGCACGCAACCGAACAGCACTTCATCCACGGCATCGGAAGCGATACCGGCGCGTTCGACCGCTGCACGAATCGCCGCAGCGCCCAGTTGCGGAGCGGTGAGGCCTTTGAGATCGCCCTGGAACCCGCCCATCGGGGTGCGTACCGCGCTGACAATAACGATTGGATCAGTCATGAAAATCTCCTTATTTGGCTGCCATGCGCAAGGCGCCGTCGAGACGGATCACCTCGCCGTTGAGCATGCTGTTTTCAATGATATGCCGCACCAGCGCGGCGTACTCGCCCGGTTTGCCCAGGCGCGGCGGGAATGGCACGCCGGCGGCGAGGGATTCGCGCACTTGCGGCGTCATGCCCGCCATCATCGGAGTTTCGAAAATACCGGGGGCGATGGTCATCACCCGAATCCCGTAGCGCGCCAGTTCGCGGGCCGCCGGCAGGGTCAGGCTGGCAATCGCGCCCTTGGAAGCGGCATAGGCCGCCTGGCCGATCTGGCCGTCAAACGCTGCCACTGAAGCGGTATTGATGATCACACCGCGCTCGCCATCGGCATTCGCCTCGGTTTCAGCGATAGCCGCTGCAGCCAGGCGCAGCAGGTTGAAACTGCCGATCAGGTTGACGTTGATCACCTGGGCGAAGTTGGCCAGCACGTGCGGGCCATTTTTGCCGAGGATTTTCTCGCCCCGCACCACACCGGCACAGTTGACCAACCCATGCAAACCGCCAAAGGCGGCGACGGTGGCCTGTACCGCCGCTTCGGCAGCGGCTTCCTGGCTGATATCGGCGACCGCGCTGCGGGCCTGCGCGCCGAGCTTTTGCGCCTGGGCGGCCACTGCGTCGGCGTTCAGGTCCACCAGCATCACCTTGGCTCCGGCCGCCACGAGCATCTCGGCGGTTGCCGCGCCGAGGCCTGAAGCGCCACCGCTGACCAGAAAAACCTTGTTCTCAATCTGCATCATTGTTTCCTTGAAGAATGGGTCACGCCGTGGCCGCCTGGGCCTTGGCAATTTCCTGATTACGCAAAATGAAGCGTTGCAGCTTGCCGCTCGGGGTCTTGGGCAGCTCGCTGACAAATTCGATTTCCCGCGGGTACGAGTGAGCGGCCAGGCGCTTGCGCACGTGCTGGCGCAGCTCTTCGGCCAGGGCCGGCTCGGCGCGGTACTGCTCGCTGAGTACCACAAACGCCTTGACGATCTCGGTGCGTTCCGGACATGGCTTACCCACCACGGCGGCCTCCACCACGGCCGGATGCTCGATCAAGGCGCTTTCTACGTCGAACGGACCCACGCGATAGCCGGAGGTGGTAATCACATCGTCGCTGCGCCCGACAAAGCTGATGCTGCCATCGGGGTTCAGCTCCACCGTATCGCCGCTGAGGTAGTACTTGCCGACGAAGGCCTTGGTCTTGACGCCGTCATACCCGGCAAACCAGCACATCGGCGATTGCTCGCGGTCGATGGCGAGGATGCCCGGTTGGCCGGCGGGCAGCTCCTGATGGTTGTCGTCCAGCACCACGATGCGATGGCCCGGCGAGGCAAAGCCTGCGGAGCCGACGTGCACCGGATGCTCCAGGCCATGGTGATTGCACAGCACCATGCCCAGCTCGGTCTGGCCGTAGTGGTCGTGGATGGACACGCCGAGGTTATCGGCGAACCAGCGGATCACTTCCGGGTTCAATGGCTCGCCGGCGCTGCTGACAATACGCAGCTTGCCCTTGATCGACTTGGCGAACTGCTCACCCCCGGCGATCAGCAGGCGGTAGGCGGTGGGCGAACCGGTGAGGTTGGTAATCCCGTATTTGTTGATGACGCGGCACGTGCTTTCGAGGGTGAACGGGCCATCGTAGAAGGTGATCGGGTGGCCCATGGACAAGGGGCCGGTCACGCCGAAATAGATGCCGTAGGCCCAGCCCGGGTCGGCGACGTTCCAGAATGCGTCTTCGGGGCGCAGGTCGACGGCGTCGCGGGTGTAGCTCTGGAACGCAACGATTGCCTTGAGCGGCACGGCCAGGGCTTTCGACGGGCCGGTGGTGCCTGAGGTGAACATCAGCAGGAACGGGTCGTCGGCGCCCAGCAATACGGGTTCGCAGAGGTTGGAATAGTTGGGCAGCTCGGCCCAGAAGCTGAAATCGCCGCGCACGATGCCTTCGCCGTTGGGGCCGGCGACGGTGACGATGGTCGGGCAGTCGGCCACTTCCGTCAGTTTGGGACGGTTTACTGCATCGGTCACCACCAGCGCCGCGCCGGAGCTGTTCAGGCGGTGTTCGATGGCCTTGGGGCCGAAGGCGGTGAACAGCGGCTGATAGACCGCGCCGATGCGCCAGGTGGCGAGGACGACCACCAGCAGCTCGGCGGTGCGTGGCAGGAGGCCTGCCACCTTGTCACCGCGATTGACACCCTGGGCCAGGAGGAAGTTGGCGAAGCGTGCGGCCTGGTCTTGCAGCTGGGTGAAGGTGAACGTGGCGCCGCGGCCGTCCTTGCCCTCCCAGAACAGTGCGATGCGGCCAGGTAATGCGTGGCGGTCGCAGCATTCGACGCAGGCGTTGAGGGCCTGCAGGTTGCCCGACAAGGCAGCGTCGACGGTGTGTTGGTAGTTGAACTGGGTGGTGGCAGCCGAGTAATCACGCATCGCTTCAAATCCCTGTGTGTTTTTTATTTTCAGGATGGGTACGTAGACCGGTGAAATAGTCGCTCTAGAGCGGTGGGTGGGCAATGGTCAAAGCTTTCAACTTGGTTGACTGGTTTGGCCAATGGGGGGGCGCTGTTTGGTGTGTGTGAGTGTTGAAGAGCAAAATNNATGAACGCGGCGCCCTCAGGTTTTTCGCGAGCAAACCCGCTCCCACAGAAAAGCAGATCTGCTTTCGCTCTGGTCACCGAAAAAACGGATATGTACTCAATCCCGATAGAGCCCACCAATCACCCGGTCAGCCCAAGCAATTGGACGCAACGCAAACATGCTTCTAACCTGACAGCCTGCGCCACCCAAGAAGCCCGCCCATGATCGTCCGTCCCAAACCCAACCTGCTCGGCATCCTGTTCTCCCTCAAGGGCTCGATCGCCAAACGCATTGCGCTGCGCAGCCTGCTGGTCACCCTCCTGGCCTCAGTCATCGTGCTGGTAGAAACCCTGCACCCGGCCTACTTTTCCAAGGTCAACGCCACACCCTTCACACTGCTGGGGCTGTCACTGTCCATCTTCATGAGTTTTCGCAACAACGCCTGCTACGACCGCTGGTGGGAAGGCCGCAAACAACTGGGCCAGATGATCATCGAGATCCGCTCACTGATCCGCGAAACCCAGGTCCTCAACCCTGCCGAACGCAAACACGTCCTGCGCAGCCTGTGCGGTTTCGCCCATGGCCTGATCGCCCGCCTGCGCCTGGAAGACGAAAGCCAGGCGATCAAACCGTGGGCCAACCCAGAACCCGGCCACCCGAACCTGCCCGACAGCATCCTGCAAGACCTCGGCGCCCGCTGCTCGAACCTCGCCGAACAGGGCCACATCAGCGACTGGCGCTACACCCAACTGGAAACCCGGCTGTACGGCCTGAGCCAGGTCCAGGCCTCCTGTGAGCGGATCAAACACACCCCGCTGCCCTTCCCCTACACCTTGCTGCTGCACCGCACCATCTACCTGTTCTGTATCCTGCTGCCCTTCGCCATGGCCGAGCCGCTGGGCTGGCTGACCCCGGTGTTCACCGCCATCGTCAGCTACACCTTCTTCGGCCTGGACGAAATCGGCGACGACCTCGAAGACCCGTTCGGCTTCGACGAAAACGACCTGCCCTGCAACGCCATCGTGCGCACCCTGGAGCGCGAGATTCTCGCCGCCCTCGGCGAAACCACGCTGCCGCCGGCCCTTGAGCCGATTGAGTTCGTGCTGACGTGATGCGGGTTTGACACTCGCGATAACCTGACCGAAGCTGATGGCTTTGCACTAGCTGCCCAGCTTTCGGACGCCTGCATGTCAAAGTCACGCCGTTACTCCATCGTCGGCCTGTGCGCCCTGTTGTTTATTGTGCTGATCACCTGGTATTTCACCCGCACCACGCCGGTGGTGGTGCCCCCGGCCATCGCCCATGGTTACGCCAAGGCCTTGAAACAGGCGCACAACGGTGAACCCGGCGCTGCCCGGGTGCTGTATCAACAGTTGGGCCGCCCGGACCTCTCCGATGTGCGCCGCGCCGCCCTGCATGCCGAACTGCCCAACTACCCAAGCCCCCAGGCCCTCAAGCTGGCGGACAAGGACCTGGCCAACGACGCGCCAATGGTGCGCGAGGCGGCGATTCACAGCATTGTCGGCCTGGTGCCCAGCGGCCAGCGCACGCTGTTGCTCGGGCCACTGCTGGATGACCCGGAGCAAAGCGTCAGGTTTGCCGCGGCCAATGCCTTGCTCGGGCTGTCCCCGGATACCCTGGGCCTGTACTTCGGCCCGTTGCAGCAAGTGCTCGACGAATACGTAAAGCTGCTCAAGGGCCAACCCGAAAGCCCCGAAGGCTGGATCCAGCTGGCACGCCTGTACATTCACAGCGCGCTGCTGCCCGACGCACAAAACGCCCTGGAGCAGGCGATGCGCCTGCAACCGGACAACCTGCAAGCCGTGGTCGCGCAAATTGAACTGCTGGACAAGCAGGGCAAGGTCGACGAGTCCCGCCAACTCCTGGCCAAACAGTTGCAGGCCCACCCCGATTCGGCCTACCTGCAACATGCCCTGGGCATGTGGCTGCTGCACCATGGCGAGCGCGCCTTTGCCCTGCTCAGCCTGTCCCGGGCGGTGGAGCTCGAACCGAACAACCAGGATTACCGCTACGACCTGGCCACCACCCTGCACGCCCAGCAGGAACTGGAGGCCGCCCAGCGCCAGCTGGAAGAAATCATCCAGCGCAACCCGGCCAATCGCAAAGCCAGGGTGCTGCTGGTCAATTACTGGAAGGAAACCGGCCAGTTGCAGAATGTGCAGGTGCTGCTGGCACAGCTTGAACAGCAGAATCCGGATGACCCGGCGCTGCAACAGGGCCTGTAAAAGCGGTATTTGATACAAAACGTTGAACCGCCACACGGCGCCAAGGTCAAGTAAATATGGCGCGCCCCAGACGGCGCTGCCGACTACTTATTTGTGACCCGAGGGCACTTCTTGTCTACATCCAAAGAGCTGTTCACAGCAAAGGCGGCCACCGGTATTGAAGGTCTGGACGACATTCTTGCCGGAGGGCTTTCCCGTAGCCATTTGTTCCTGCTGGAAGGTGAACCCGGCACCGGTAAAACCACCGTGGCCCTGCATTTCCTCCAGGCCGGCGCAAAAAACGGCGAACGATCGCTGTACATCACCCTGTCGGAAACCGAGCGCGAGTTGCGCCAGGGTGCCAAGTCCCATGGTTGGGACCTGGACGAACACATTCACATCTTTGAACTGACCCCCCCCGAAAGCCTGCTCAACGCCGAGCACCAGCAGAGCCTCCTGTATTCTTCGGACCTTGAGCTGGGCGAAGCCACCCGGCAGATTTTCGAAGTGGTGGAACGGGTCAAGCCTACCCGCGTCGTGATCGACAGCCTTTCGGAAATCCGCCTGCTGGCGCAAAGCTCCCTGCGCTATCGCCGGCAGATCCTTGCGATCAAGCACTACTTCGTGCGCTACGACGCCACCGTGCTGCTGCTGGACGACCTGACCACCGAGTCCCTCGACAAGACCGTACACAGCGTGGCCCACGGTGTGATTCGTCTCGAAGAACTGACCCCCAACTACGGTGCCGAGCGCCGCCGCGTGCGGATCGTGAAGTACCGTGGCCAGAAATACCGCGGCGGTTTTCACGACTTCACCATCATGGAAGACGGCGTACATGTGTTCCCGCGCCTGGTGGCAGCCGAGCACCGTGGCGGCTACAACCGCCAGACCCTCACCAGCGGCATCCGCGAGATGGACGCCCTGTTGGGCGGCGGGATCGAGACCGGTTCCAGCACCTTGATCCTGGGCCCGGCCGGTACCGGCAAATCGCTGATCTCGATGATCTTTGCCGCGGCGGCCGTCTCCCGGGGCGAAAAAGCCGCGCTGTTCATTTTTGACGAAGAGCTGGGCCTGCTGTTCGAGCGCATGAAGAACATGGGCATCGACCTGGAGGCCCTGCAAGGCACCGGCAACCTGCTGATCGAACAGGTAGACGCCGCCGAGTTGTCCCCCGGCGAGTTCTCCCATCGGGTGCGCCGCTGTGTGGACGAACGCGGGATCAAGACCGTGGTGATCGACAGCGTCAATGGCTATCAGGCCGCGATGCCGGAAGAGAACGCGTTGATCCTGCACATGCACGAACTGCTGCTGTACCTCAACCGCCGTGGCGCTGCGACTTTCATGACCGTCGCCCAGCACGGGCTGGTGGGGGACATGCAGGCGCCGGTGGACATTACCTATCTGGCCGACACCGTGATCCTGCTGCGTTACTTCGAAGCGCTGGGCAAGGTGCGGCGCGCTATTTCGATCATCAAGAAACGCACCGGCAGCCATGAGTCGACCATTCGCGAATACCGCATCGGCAGTCGTGGCATGACCATCGGCGAACCGCTTGATGCGTTCCAGGGTGTATTGCGCGGCGTACCGACCTACATGGGCACCGACAACCCGCTGCTCAAGGATGAAAGTTCATGAGTGGCCTGCCGGCCATTTTCGAACGGGCGATCATTCTGGCGCCCCTGGGTCGCGACAGCTCCCTGGCGTTGATGATGCTCAATGAGGCTGGTTTCAACGGCATCATCGCCAGCCATTTGCAGATGCTCTGCGAGGAGCTGGAGCACGGTGCCGGCTTGCTGGTCATTGCTGCCGAAGCCCTGCGCGGTATCGACCTGGAACCGCTGCTCACGCACCTGCATCAACAACCGGCGTGGTCAGACCTGCCGATTGTGCTGATGACGCACCACGGCGGCAGCGAACAGAATGGCTCGTCGCACCTGAGCACCTTGCTGGGCAACGTGACGTTCCTGGAGCGTCCGTTCCACCCGATCACCCTGATCAGCCTCGTGACCACGGCGCTGCGCGGACGTCGTCGGCAATACGAGGCCCGCGACCGGCTGATCGACCTGAGCCAGAGCGAGCAGCGCCTGCAAAGCACCCTGGAAACCCTTGAGCAACAGGTGGAAGAACGCACGGCGCAGTTGCGCAATAACGAAGAAGCGTTGCGCCAGTCACAGAAAATGGAAGCCGTCGGCCAATTGACCGGCGGCATCGCCCATGACTTCAACAACATGCTGACCGGCATCATCGGCAGCCTGGAACTGCTGCGCAGGCGCGTGGCTCGGGGCCGCACCGAAGACCTCGACAGCCTGATCGACCTGGGTGTCACGTCGGCCAACCGCGCAGCAGCCCTGACCCACCGCCTGCTGGCCTTCTCCCGCCGCCAGTCGCTGGATTCGAAACCGGTGCAGATCAATCAACTGGTGAGCTCCATGGGTGAGCTGCTGCAACGCAGCCTGAATGAAAGCATTGCCCTGGATATCCGCCTGACCGAGCAACTCTGGACCGCCGAAGCCGACCCCAACCAGCTGGAAAGCGCCCTGCTCAACCTCGCCATCAATGCCCGGGATGCGATGCCCAATGGCGGCAAACTGGTGGTGGAAACCACCAACCGCCACCTCGACAGCGTGTTTACCGCAGCCTACGGCACCCTCACCCCTGGCGACTATGTGGAATTGAGCGTCAGCGACACCGGCTGCGGCATGCCCGAGAGCGTGATCAGCCGTGCATTTGACCCGTTCTTCACCACCAAACCCATCGGCCAGGGCACCGGGCTGGGGTTGTCGATGATCTACGGGTTTGCACGCCAATCCCACGGGCATGTGTCGATCCACAGTGTGGTGGGCCAAGGCACCACCGTCAGCCTGTTCCTGCCGAGGTATGTCGGCGAGGTCATTGCAGATGAACCGCTCAACCCGGCATTGCTGCCGTTCGCCAATGCCGGCGAGACCGTGCTGATCGTCGAGGACGACCCGGCCGTGCGGGTGCTGGTCAGCGCCGTGCTGAGTGAACTGGGCTATGCCTTCGTCGAAGCCGGTGATGCCGACAGTGCCATGCCGATCATCGAGTCCAGCCAGCGCATTGACCTGCTGATCAGCGACGTTGGCCTGCCCGGCATGAACGGCCGGCAACTGGCGGAGATCGGCCGGCAGGTGCGGCCCGAGTTGAAGGTGTTGTTTATTACCGGCTATGCAGAGCATGCGGCTGTACGGGGCGGTTTTCTGGACCCGGGCATGCAGATGATCACCAAGCCGTTCACCTTTGATCTGTTGACGGCAAAGGTGAGGGAGATGATCAAGGCTTGAAGAGGGAGTGTGCTCCCTCTTCTCAAGACGTTAAGCCAACAGCCGCTGGATATGTTCCTGCAACGTATCCAGGTCAAACGGTTTGGCCAGGATCGGCGCATTGCGCGTGATCGGGCTGTTGCAGTCGAGAATCTCCTGCGGGTAACCGCTGATGAAGATCACTTTCAATTCCGGTCGCAGCTTGATCGCAGGCTCGGCGATCTGCACCCCGGAAATGCCGCCAGGCAGGCGGTAGTCGGTCACCATCAGGTCCAGGTGCGGCTTGGTGGCCAGGATTTCAAACGCCTGCTCACCGTCAATCGCCTTCAACACCCGATACCCCAGGCCCGCCAGGTACTCGCCCAACACAAACATAATCGATTCGTCATCTTCGACGATCAGTACAACATCTTGTGCATCTTCACTCATGGGAAGCCTTTGTCCGGTCAATTGCTGCTGATACGACCATGGGGTCACGCAGAGGTTGCGTCGGATTTGCGATTGATTTCATGCCCCGGCCTCCAGGGGCAGGCAGACGCGGAACAACGCGCCCTCGCCTATCCGGCTTTCCACTTCAATGGTCCCGCCGTGGGCCGCGATAATCTGCTCGGAGATAAACAACCCCAGGCCCAGGCCCGCCACGGCATGGTTGGCCGACACGCGCTCGAACTGCTGGAAAATACGTTTCTGGTTGTCTTCGCTGATGCCGATCCCGTGGTCACGTACTTCTACCCGCGCTTCGCCATGCTCGGCGTACACCCGCACTTCCACCGGGCTCTTGGCCCCGTAGCGCAAGGCGTTGGTCAACAGGTTGGACACCACCTGTTCGATACGGAATTCATCCCAGTTGCCTACCACCGGCCCTTCCTGGACCCAGGCCACCGAAGACTCCGCCGCCGCCACCTGCGGCGCAAAATTTTCCAGCAGGTTGTGCACCAGTTGCGTGAGGTCAAAGCGACCGGGGCGGATCGACAGCTTGCCCGTGCGAATGCGCGACACGTCGAGCATGTCTTCGATCAGGCGAATCAGGCTCTGGATCTGCCGCTCATCGCGGTCGACCATGGCGTGCATCTTGTCCAGGGTAAACGCCGCGGCGTTGTCCCGGGCAAGGTGCATCTTGCGCAGCTGGGTTTCCAGGATCAGCCCGTTGAGGGGCGTGCGCACTTCGTGGGCGACGATCGACATGAAGTCATCGCGCATGCGCACGGCCTGCTCCAGTTCGGCCTGGGTGGCCTGCAAGCGCGTGAGCAAGGCTTCCTGCTCGCGCCGGCTTTGCTCCAGGGCTTCAACCTGCTGCTTCATCGCCTTGCTCTGGCGGTACAGGTCAACGAATACGTTGACCTTGCTCTTGACCGCGTGGATATCCAGCGGCTTGTGCAGGAAATCCACGGCGCCGCTTTCGTAGCCCTTGAACGCATAGTTGAGCTCACGGCCGGCAGCACTGACAAACACGATGGGAATGTTCTTGGTCTTTTCGGTGCCGCGCATCAGCTCGGCCAGCTCGAAGCCGTTCATGCCCGGCATCTGCACGTCGAGAATGGCCATGGCGAACTCGTGCTCCAGCAGCAGCGACAAGGCCTCGTCGGCGCTCAATGCCTTATAGACCTGGCGGTCCTCGCGCTTGATCAGCGCTTCAAGGGCCAGCAGGTTTTCCGGCAGATCGTCGACGATCAGCAGTTTGGCCTGGACAGTACTTAACATGGGGAGGATTCCAGGGAAGCCAGCAAGGTGCCGATGCGGCTCAAGGTGAGGATATGGTCAGGTTCATGCAGCGCCAGGGCGGCCCGGGGCATCACGGCGACGCGGGCCTCCAAAGGGTCCTGCACCACCGTGGTACCGCCGCTCTGCTTGACGTGGGCCAGGCCCCGGGCGCCGTCCTGGTTGGCCCCCGTCAGCAAAATCGCCAGCAACCCCTTGCCGTAGACATCGGCGGCTGAATCAAACAGGTAGTCGATTGCCGGGCGGGAATGGTGCACGCGGTCCTCCTGGCTCAGTGACAGGCTGCGGTCGTGCTCCACCGACAGGTGATAACCGGGGCCGGCAAAATACAGGGTACCGGGCTGGATCACTTCCTTGTCGCGGGCCTCCACCACCTTCATCGATACGCGTCGGTCAAACACTTCCGCCAACTGGCTGCGGCGCTCGTCCGGCAAATGCAGCACGGTAATGATCGGCAGGCCGAAGCTCGCCGGCAGCTCGCCAAAAATGCTCAGCAATGCCTCGACACCGCCCGCGGAAGCGCCGATCACAATGGCCTCGATCCCGGATACCGGGCTGGCAGTAGCTTCATTCATAATTTTCGGTAGATCCGTTCTTGCTTGACCAGGGGTTCGAACTGTTTGCTGTAGGCGGAAAAATCCAGGGTTTCCTTGCTGCCCAGCACCAGGAAGCCGCGATGACACAGCGACTCATGGAACAGTCCAAACGCCCGATCCTGCAACTTTTTATTGAAGTAAATCAATACGTTGCGACAGGAAATTAATTGAGTTTCGGAGAATACGCTGTCGGTCGCCAGGCTGTGATCGGCAAACGTCACGTTCTCCCGCAGGGTCTTGTCGAAGATCGCATGATCGTAAGCCGCCGTGTAGTAATCGGCAAACGAACGCTGGCCACCGGCCTGTTGGTAGTTGTGGGTATAGGCGCGGATGTTCTCGAGGGAAAAGATCCCCTGCTTGGCTTTTTCCAGGGACCGGGGGTTGATGTCGGTGGCGTAGATGATGGTGCGTTCCAGCAGGCCTTCCTCACGCAACAGGATGGCCATGGAATACACCTCCTCCCCGGTACTGCAGCCCGCGATCCAGATCTTGATCGACGGGTAGGTCTTGAGCAGCGGCACCACTTCCTTGCGAATCGCCAGGAAGTGCGAGGGGTCGCGAAACATTTCGCTGACCGGAATCGTCAGGAACTGCAGCAACTGCATGAACGCCGTCGGGTCATGCAGCACCCGTTCCTGCAAGGCCGAGATGGTGGCGCAGTCGAACTGACGTAACGCATGAGCCACGCGGCGCTTGACCGAAG
Source organism: Pseudomonas sp. P7779 (assembly GCF_013386315.1). Classification (NCBI taxonomy): domain Bacteria; kingdom Pseudomonadati; phylum Pseudomonadota; class Gammaproteobacteria; order Pseudomonadales; family Pseudomonadaceae; genus Pseudomonas; species Pseudomonas sp. P7779. The sequence continues at coordinate 118,878 of NZ_JACARZ010000063.1, forward strand.
CGCCGGAGTAGTCGCGAAAGTCGTAGCTGTACTTGAGGTAAATCGCCTCAATCAACAAGCGCAGTTCGATGTCAGTGCTTCGTTCCAATTAAATCCGTTCCATCTTGGGTAGCCACACGCGAATCAATGAAAACAACCGGTCCAGGTCGATGGGCTTGGCCAGGTAATCGTTGGAGCCTGCCGCCAGGCAGCGCTCCTGATCGTCCTTCATGGCCTTGGCCGTCACCGCGATGATCGGCAGCTTGCGCCAGCGCGGGTCCTGGCGGATCAAGGCGGTGGCCTCGTACCCGTCCATCTCCGGCATCATCACGTCCATCAGTACCAGGTCGATGTCATCGACTTCATTGAGTTTCTCGATCGCCTCGCGGCCATTACGGCCGATCACGACAATCGCGCCCTTGTGCTCCAGGGCACTGGTCAGGGCGAAGATATTGCGTACATCGTCATCCACCAGCAGGATCTTGCGGCCCTCGAACACCTTGTCGCGGCTGCGGGCAGTCCTGAGCATTGTCTGGCGTTCATGGGACAACTGCGATTCGACTTTGTGCAGAAAGAGTGTCACCTCGTCCAGCAGGCGCTCGGGGGAACGCGCGCCCTTGATGATGATCGAGCGCGAATACTTGCGCAGTTCGGCCTCTTCATCGCGGGTCAGGTTGCGCCCGGTGTAGACGATCACCGGCGGGAACGAGCAGATGTCCTCGATGGACATGCGCTTGAGCAGCTCGTTGCCGAGCATGTCCGGCAGCTTGAGGTCGATGATCATGCAGTCGTAGATGTGGGTGCGCAGCAGGTCCAGGGCCTCCTGGGCGAAGCCTACGGCGGTGATCTCGATATCATCGTCGCCGATCAGGCGGGCAATGCTGTCTCGCTGAAGGTCATCGTCTTCCACCAGCAGCACACGCTTGACCTTCTGCGTCAGCTTGGCTTCCAGGCGGGCGAACACATCCTTGAGCTCTTCGCGGGTGGTCGGCTTGACTGCATAGCCCACGGCGCCCATGTGCATGGCGGCTTCGACGCGGTCCTCCACGGAAATCACGTGCACCGGGATATGGCGGGTCCCGGCATGTTCCTTGAGCCGTTGCAGCACGGTCAGGCCGGAATGGTCCGGCAGGCGCATGTCCAGCAGGATCGCGTCGGGAATGTACTGTTCCGCCAGGGCGTAGCCTTCGTCTGCGCCATGGGCCACCAGGCAGTGGTAACCCAGTTCATGGGCGAGGTCGAAGAGGATGCGGGCAAAGTTGGGCTCATCTTCCACCACCAGGATGCAACGCGTGGCGAACGGAGCCTTGTCGCGGTCATCGATAAAGCGCGGGATCTGCGCTTCGTGGGCGATCGGCATCGGCGACACCTTGATCGGCGCCGGTGCAGGCACAGGGACTACCGCGCGCGGCTGTTCCAGCGCGGGGGTGTCTTCGTCACGCTCTACATAGTGCTCGGGCACCACCAGGGTAAAGATACTGCCCTGGCCAGGTTCGCTGGTGACGCTGATATAGCCGCCCAGCAGGTTCGCCAGGTCCCGGGAAATCGACAGGCCCAGGCCGGTGCCGCCGTAACGACGGTTGGTGGTGCCATCGGCCTGACGGAAGGCCTCGAAGATGCTTTCCTGCTGGTCCGGGGCGATGCCAATCCCCGAGTCGCGTACGGTAAAGGCGATGCCCTCCCCCGGTGCCCGGGATACCGACAGGCTGACCTCACCTTTCTCGGTGAACTTGATGGCGTTGGACAGCAGGTTCTTCAGAATCTGCTCCAGGCGCTGGCGGTCGGTGAACAGCATGTGTGGCGAGCCTTCCTGCACCTCCACCTGGAACCCGAGCTTGCGGTCGGCCGCCAGCGGCTCGAACATGCCGCGCAGCCCATCCACCAGGCGCGCAACGCTGGTGTTCTCCGGGCGCATTTCCAGCTTACCGGCTTCGACCTTGGAGATATCGAGGATGTCATTGATCAGGTTGAGCAAGTCGTTACCGGCCGAGTAGATCGACTCGGCGAACTTGACCTGTTCGGCGCTGAGGTTTTCCTGGGGGTTCTCCGCCAGCAACTTGGCCAGGATCAACGAGCTGTTCAGCGGCGTGCGCAGCTCGTGGGACATGTTGGCGAGGAATTCGGACTTGTACTTGCTGGAGCGCTGCAACTCGTCGGCGCGCTCTTCCAGCTCGATCTGTACGCGGTTGAGCTGGACGTTCTTCTGGTCCATGGCATCGCGCTGCTCGGCCAGGGTCTGGGTCTGTTCGGCCAATTGTTCGTTGGTCTGCTCCAGCTCCGCCTGCTGGGTTTCCAGGTGGGCCTGGGACTCCTTGAGGATGCGCGACTGTTCTTCCAGCTCTTCGTTGGCCGTCTTGAGCTCTTCCTGCTGCACTTGCAGCTCTTCATTGAGCTGCTGGGTTTCGGCCAGCACTTCTTGCAGGCGCTGGCGATAACGCGCGGCTTCGATGGAGGTGCCGATGTTGTCGGCAATCAACTCCAGCAGTTCGACATCACGGTCATCGAGTGCACGCAGGAAACCCAGTTCGATCACCCCGTTGACCCGGCCATCATCGCTGGTCGGTACCACCAGCACGCTGCGGGTCGCACCTTCGCCGAGGCCGGAACTGACCTTGAAGTAATCCACCGGCACATCGTCCAGGCGAATCAGGCGGTCCTGCCGGGCCGATTGGCCGACGATGCCTTCGTCGTTGTAGATCGACTGTTCCTGCTGCTCCTGCTCGCGGGAGAAGCCATAGGTAGCCACGCGTGTGAGGCCGCCGTGCTCTTCACGCACGTACAACGCCGCCACCGCCGAGCCCATGTACTGGGCAAAGAACTGCAAAATGTTGCGCCCCAGCAGATTCAGCGTCAGTTGGCCAAGGACCTGCTCGGCCAGCTCGGTCTGGCCGTTGCGCAACCAGGCTTGCTGCTCGAGGCGCTTGGCGATCCTCTGCTGCGACATCAGGTTTTCGCTGTAACTGTTTGAAAGTTCTAAAAGATTCTTTCGGCCGACATACGCCAGGAAGCCACTCAGGCCGAGCACAAACACCAGGTACAAGGTGACGCTGATGATCGTGGTGCGGGTAACGTCTTCATTGCGGGTGATGCGGAACTGTTGCTCCATCGCCACCGCCCGGTCGTACTCCTTGCGAATCTCGTCCGTCAGGCTCTTGCCACGCCCGGCTTTCACGGCGGTGCGGTAATCGCCGTTTTGCCGCTGCATGTCAATCATCGACTGGGCGTAGGTGTTCCACGCCTGTTGCAACGATTCCAGACGCTTGAGCCGGTCCACCTGCTCCGGATTGTCCGCCACCAGTGCCTGCAAGTTGCGCAAGTCGGAAATGATCCGCGGCTTGGCCACTTCGTACGGGTCGAGGAAATGCTCGTCACCGGTAATCAGGAAGCCGCGCATGCCGGTTTCCAGGTCCACGGTCAGTTTCGAGGTTTCGTTGAGATTGTTGATTACCCGGTCGGTGTGTTCGACCCACTGGATCACCGACAACAGGTAGGTGATCAGAACGACGAAAAACACCGCGCTGAGCACGCCAACGCCCAACGGCAGTGCCACGTTGCGGCCCAGCAATTTACGGAAGCTTTTCTCATCGACGGACGACGCGGGAGTCATGGGCATGCCTTGGCCAATACGGAAAAACGAGGAGTTTGCCCCAAAGTTGCGCCTGAGCGCTATTTTTCTGCTACCCGTAGCGACATGGATTACATAACCCATTGATAAATAGCCGAATGGATGTGTTTTTAACACTCGGCAATTGACTTTCCTTCTTACATGGGAACCGAAGTGAGCCTGGAACGTTGTGTGTGGGCCGCCCCACCCAAAGGGGTGCCGTGGGGAACAGGGAACCTCCCCGGAAAAGGCGCGTATCTCCTAATAAAACAGGTACCCACCGATGCAAAATGTCAGCCACCTCTCCGTGCAACAGCCTGCGCCCCAATTCTCTTCCTCCCCTGCTTCCGGGGCATCGTCCCTGAGCCCCCAGCCAGCCACGCCCCCTGCCGTTGCAGCAGCGCCAGCATCAGCCGCCAGCCGCTCCGATGTGCTGAAACAGCCCATGGCCGACCGGCAGAACTGGCAGAACCTGCTGGACGCCATCAACCTCGCAGCCCCGGCCCTGCAAGACTACGACACCGCCCCCTATGTACAGTCCGTCCTGAAGCTCACACAAATGGCCATTCATCCGGACTCGTCTCATCACAACACCCTGGACATGGGGACCAGGGTCAACCAAAGCCTGGAGGCATTCCTGAATGCCAACGGGGTGCCTCTGCCAACCTCCAAGGCCGAGTTGCTCAAGCTGAAACTGGAAGCGACCGTCAGGATCGCCGCCCACCCTTTCGGTGACCTGGGCGGTGCCTTGTCCTGGCCTGCACCGCTGGACCAGAACCAGCAAACTCAGTTGCGCCTGCTTGCGATGAACCACGCCCACCACCTCGGCGATCAGCCGCAAGTCACGCAGACAAAGAGCGTCCTGGACTTTCTCGCGTACCAGAATCCCATTCCTGTGGCCGCCTTGAACGACCCGGCGAAGATCCTCGAGTTTCTTTTAAGCTCGCCCGAAGGCCAACTGATGGGCCAGGCCCTGCAGCGCGGGCTCAATGGTATCGAGACCAAGAACAGCCATTACGACTACCTGCTGGCCGCCATCAGTGCACAGATGGATCCCGAGTCAGTCCAGGCGCCTCAACGGAACAAACTGGCCGGTTTCGACGTGGCCAGTGAAGAACATTGGGGCAAGCCGGCCTCTGCCATCGTCAACGGGCTGAGCGCACACCTGTCGAGCGAGGGCAGAACGAGCCCCGAGATGGCCCAGGCGGGTGCTTACGTATTGCTGGCAAGAACAGCCCCGGAGTTCCTGATCAAAGACATCCCGGCCAGCGTGACCTATGGCAGCCCGGCCTGGGTCAACCTGGCGGTTGCGGCGGCGTCGATTGAAGCGCAGTCGCCGGGCTCGGTACCGAACATGACTTTCGCCCAAGTGATGCTCAAGGCCGAAAGCGCTGCACTCGCCGAGCCCGGCGTGACCCAAAGCGCACAGAGGGCAGCGCTGATTGATTGGGCAGTGGCCAACGGCGTTATCAGCAAACAACCCGACGATGCCTACAGCCCCGACCAGCTGGAAGCGATACGCGTCGAGTTCACTCAACAGGTGGATGAACGCATGAAGGCCTCCACCCTGCTGGAGACCGATATCCCGAGCCGCAAGGCCATTGCACTGGCCCAGCTCAAAGAGCGATTTGGCGAAGATGTGCCGTTTGAAAAAAAGGCCCTGACGGTGAAGGACACCCGCCAACAACAGTTTGGCGTACCGCTCTACGACCCAAACCGCGCACCTGCGGGCCTGCATTCGTTGCTGGACATCGCCATGAGTGGCTTGGGCGATTACACCTGGGAATCCAAGGATCCAGACATCACCCAGGCACTGGAAGGCCAGTCGCTCAAGTTCGACGTAAACGCGACATTTCAAAAGCAGTTTGAAGCGTCGATCAAGTCGCTGAACGACGGGGTTGCCACCACCGTAAAGCACCTGATCGCCAGCCTGCCGCTGGAAGATCGAAAAAACATCGAGCAGGGCAACCTCACTTTTTACCAGCCCTCTGTTTATCAATTGGGCCCAAACCTGGTCACCTCGCTTTTCAAACCGATTAAAAATGAGCTGCTGATACAGGTAGGGGGTGGCACGGAACCTGTTACCTATAGGCTGGACATAAAAAACGGCAGCATCAAAAAAGTAACGCCCCAGGATTTCTCTGCGAGTACCTGGGAACTGGCGATCGAGGAAAACAGAATAAAAAAATTCGACGCATCAGAGGCCAGTGAGCCCGAGCGCTCAGCCAGTACAGACACGAACCCACTGCCTCCCAACAGCTTTGCCACCGCCCGTACCCAGTACATCGCGGATGCATTTGTCGAAAACCTCGACCTGGGCAACGAGGATGTCGTCAAGCAAGCCAAAGGCGCCACGACCTACGACAAGCAAATGGAAACCGAGTTGAAGGTGACCCATTTCTTCCTCGACCTCATTCCCTTCAAGTCAGCGATTGCCAACTTTACCAAGGGTAATTACCTGGAGGGGGCGATTGACCTCCAGCTGGACCTGCTGGGCTTTGTCAGCCTGGGTTCGTCCAAAGCGGCACAGGCGGGCACAAAAGCCCTCAGTGCAGGCGCCAAGGCGCTGAATGTTGCCAAAAAGATCGGTGTCGCCACCATCGGCGCCTTGAACCCGGTGGGCGGCTTGGGCGATTTGCTTCTGGGAGGCGCAGGACTGATTAACCGGGGCGGCAAGTTTGTAGTCGAAAAAAGCATTAACGGGCTAAACAAACTCAAGGGGGCAGCCGGCAGCTATGACCTGTTGAACGCCGCCGGCAAGGAACATGGCGTCGCGGCAATCGGCACCATCAAGCTGGCGGATCAAACCTTCGAAGCCTCCGCTGTATTGAACAAGGGCGAATGGTACGCGTACGACGCCCTCAAGAAACAACCCTATGGCCCACCGCTGAAGGGGTTCACGCCACAGACCGTGTCGGTCCAGGACAACGTTGAAAGCTTCTGGGAGTACTTTGTCGGAGGGCCGGCCACCAAGGCGCAAAACACACCCTCCAAGCAATTATCCAACTCATTCAAGGCTACGCAGGAACACGCCAGAACAACGAGCCACGATGCGTATATGCGTGGCTATAACAACGGGGTAGTGGATGACATCCCGGGCTACTCGGGCTCCATGGATATCGCAGAGCTCATGGAACTGGCACTTAAGCCGAATCGAAGCCCCGAAGAAATCGGCGCCCTGGCACAGTCAATAGGCAAAAAGCGATCAGAAGTCGGCCTTAAAAACTATGAGTTCTACAAAGCCGAAATTGAGCGCATCCCCGGCATCAAGCTCCGGGGCATGCCCCAGAATTTCTATTTGAGCCAGGTGGACACGGTGACCGGAGGCGAATGTGGCGTGTTAGCCAACGCAATGGCCTACGCCGTGTCCGTTGGAAAACAGGACGAGTACATCGACAAGCTTTTCATTGCAGCGGCAACCAAGGAAACCAACCCAAAATCGGCGAGGTTCATCAAGGACATGAGCGAAGCCCAGGATCACTTCAGAAAGCGACCGCACTCGGCTGAAGTCGTCACGCAAAAGTCCTATCAGGCCATCATCGATGACCTGGCCAACGCGACGACGTCCAAGACACTCATCATCGCCACGCCCGTCCACGCGATGACAGCGGGAGTGATCGTGGAAGGCGGCACGCGAAAATGGTTCTATTTCGACCCCAATTTCGGATTGGTCAATTTTCCGACCGAGGACGCCATGAAAAAAGGAATGAAGGAATCGCTGGCCAACAGTAAGACGCCGCTCATCCCGGGAGCGTTTGGGACGCCGACAAACCCGGAATATACGGTCAGCACATTCAAGGCAAGCGAGAACCAGAGCCGGGTCCATGGGTTGGTGTACGGATCCCTTTAACCGATAAAACCGGCAGCTTGAGACCATGGCCGGGGCTTGCTGGTTGTTCCAGCAAGCCCCTGGCAAGTGAGTGGCGGTGATACGCGACATTTGTAGCCGTTACCGGCACAATGTTTTGCTTATCTGGGGAACTTGCCGGGACCGACAATACTCAGGATGAAAACGGTCTTCCCATTGCCCAAGACCTGCCCCTTCCACTGTTCGGGAACCTCCACTATGTCAGCCGCCCCCTCCACCATCCTTGTAGTCGAAGACGACGCCATCGTGCGCATGTTGATCGTCGATGTCCTCGAAGAGCTGGAGTACCAAGTGCTTGAAGCGGCCGATGCCGAAGAAGCCTTGAAAATAGTTCAAGACACCGACCAGACCATCGACCTGATGATGACCGACGTCGGCCTGCCGGACATGGACGGCAAGCAACTGGCCCTCAAGGCCCGTGAAATACGCCCCGCCCTGCCTATCCTGTTCGCCAGCGGTTATGCCGAAAATATCGATTCGCCAGCCGACATGCAGGTGATCGGCAAGCCGTTCTCGATTGATCAGTTGCGTGACAAGGTCAAATCCATACTGCCCGTCTGCTGAGCCCCCCTATTCCCCAATGCCGTTACACAGTGACGGCATTCCAATGCAGTCTGCGCCCAGCGGACGCCTCCGTGATCGCGACCACAGCAAACAACTAATTCTTTCGATTGACTAGCGAGTGCGGAATTTACTGCTAGCGTCAAACGACATGTCCTACACGTAATAGTGAATAAGGACAGCCCCCTAGCCTTCGCAAACGCGCTATCGGGAACATCACCAGGGAATGGGGGAGTGGTCATGCTCAAGTCATCGTATTTTCCAGCAGTTGTGCTGGTGGCTTCGGTGTTGCCTGTGATTTCGGCCCAGGCCGACAACGCCGACACCGCCAACAAGAGTAACAACCCGCTGAACCTCGCGCCGGGAGCGAACCTGCAGGATTACTACACGCCCAGGCTGTTCGACAGCAACGCCCACACCAATGACACGCTGCTGCGCGGCACATTGCCGATTGCGCCATCGGATTTCATCGGTGTCCCTCAGTTACTACGTGCCACCCTGCCCATCAGTACGCGCCCCGACCCCCATAGTGGCTACACCACCGGGATCGGCGACCTGAACCTGTTCGATATCTTCCTGCTCAAGACCGATGGCGTGCAGTTGGGCATCGGCCCGCAAATCACCGCACCTACCGCCGAGCACGATGAATTGGGCACCGGCAAGTGGCAGGCCGGACTGGCGGCGGTGGCCATCGACGCCTCGCCCCGCGGCTTGCTCGGCGCACTGGTGCAATACCAAAGCTCGTTTGCCGGGGACAGTGACCGCGCCCATGTCGAAAGCGCGACCTTCCAGCCGTTCATCATTCACAACCTGCCCAAGGGCTGGTACCTGCGCTCTACCGGCACCTGGACGTTCGACCTGAAAAACGACACCCATTACATCCCTATCGGGTTCGGTGCCGGCAAAGCCTGGAAATCCGGCAGCAACATCCTCAACGCCTACCTCGAACCGCAATGGACCGTGGCCCGCAAAGGCGATGGCCTGCCGCAGTTCACCCTGTTTGCCGGGATCAACGTCACGTTTGGGAAATAAGGATATTTTATGCGTGTTCTGATTCGTAGTGCCGGGTTCTGCCTGTTAACCCTGACCGCCGCTGTACAGGCACAGACCCTGGACACCCGCATCGGCCCGATCACCATGGAAGGTGAACTGCCGGCCCACAGCGAAATCGCCAAACTGTATGGCGAGCTGGATTTCCAGCAGGCTACCCAGAGTTTTCTCTGGGCCCTGCCGCTGGTGTCCTACGCCCAATGGCAGGACGAATTCAGCACCAAGCTTGGCGCACGCAGCGGCGATTTGATGGTACTGACCACCTACGAAGACAAGCTCGGCGTGATCACGGCCAACGCCACCACACCGTATATCCTCGGCTTCGTCGACCTCAACGAGACCGGCCCCCTGGTGATCGAACTGCCGCCAGGCCCCACGGCCGGCGGGATTGGCGACTTCTGGCAACGGGCGATCATCGACATGGGCCAGACCGGCCCCGACCTGGGCAAGGGCGGCAAGTACCTGGTGTTGCCACCCGGCCAGGAGCCACCCGCAGATGCCGGCAAGTATTACCTGGCCAAATCGGAAACCATGAACGTGCTGGTGGGTTTTCGCGTACTCGACCCCGACCCGGCCAAGGGCAAGGCGCTGGTTGAGCAATTCAGGATGTACCCCTACGCCCAGCGCGCCAACCCGGCGAAAACCCGCTTACTGTCTCCCGGCGGCAAGCCCTGGTCCGGCACCCAGCCGCGCGGCATGGCCTACTGGGAACGGCTGCACGGGATTATCCAGAAAGAGCCCGTCAACGAGCGTGACCGCTTCTATATGGCCATGTTGTCCAGCCTGGGCATCGAAAAGGACAAGCCGTTCAACCCCAACGACCGCCAACGCCAGGCCCTGGAGCAAGGCGCACAAATGGGCGAGTTGATTGCCAAGGCCAATGCCTTCGCCAAACGCTTCCCCCAGGCCCAGTACTGGAAAGACCGGCAGTGGGACACCGTGCTCAACATCGCCGAACCGTCCCAGCGCGTTACCTACTATGACCAGCTCTGGGAACGCAGCGCCTGGTTCTATGAAGCGGTCACCAACACCAAAGGCATGGTTTCCAAGACCCCCGGCCTGGGCCAGACGTACCTCGGCGCCTATACCGACAACAAGGGCCAATGGCTCGACGGCGGCAAGGCCTACACCCTGCATGTCGGCGCCAACCCGCCGGCCAAACAGTTCTGGTCGATGACCGTGTATGACATCGACAGCCGCTGCCTGATCGACAACCCACAGCGTAAAGCGGACCTGTCTTCACGCCAGGATTTGAAGAAAAATGCCGACGGATCGATAGATCTTTACTTCGGACCGCACGCGCCAAAAGACTTCGAGAGCAACTGGGTGCAAACTCTGCCCGGCAAACACTGGTTCAGCTATTTCCGACTGTACGCGCCGACTGAAGCCTACTTCGATAAAAGCTGGAAACTCGACGATATCCGACTGATTCAGTAAGGACGCAACAACATGATTCGAAAACCGACGCGCCTGCTGTTGGCGAGCCTCTCGATTCTCATGAGCACCGGCGCCTGGGCCGATTTCACCGCTACGCCGAGTGAAGCCAGGGCCATCGCCAAGGAAGCCTACCTTTATGGCTTCCCCGTGGTGGAGATGTACAAGACCCTCTACACCCAGGCCGTCGACAAGACCGGGCCGAACTACAAGGCGCCGTTCAACCATATCGGCAACACCGCGCAGGTGTTCACGCCCAAGGACACTGCGTTCGTTACACCGAATTCGGACACGCCCTACTCCTTCGTCTGGCTCGACCTGCGCGCCGAGCCGGTGGTGCTGACCCTGCCGAAGATCGAGGACAACCGCTACTACTCGGTGCAGTTGATCGACCTCTACACCCAGAACTTCGGCTACCTGGGCACCCGCAGCACCGGCAACAACGGTGGCCACTACATGATCGCCGGCCCCGGCTGGAAAGGTCAGCAGCCCACCAATATCGACCGCGTCGTGTACAGCGAAAGCAACATCGCCTACGCGCTGTACCGCACGCAATTGTTCGATGACAAGGACCTGGCCAAGGTCAAGCAGATCCAGGGCGGCTACAAGGTCCAGACCCTCAGCAACTATGTGAACCAGCCGAAACCGACCAAGCCGCCGAAAATCGCCTGGCCCAAGCCCACCCCGAACATGAGCGACAGCGTGCACCTGTTTCGCTACCTGAACTTCATGCTGGGCTATGCGGCGCCTCAGGACAGCGAGAAAGACGTGCTGGCGCGTTTTGCCAGGATCGGCGTCGAAGCCGGCAAGCCGTTTGACCTCAAGGCCCTCACCGTCGAGCAACGCAAGGCCCTGGAAGACGGCATAGCCGACGGCAAGGCCGAGTTTGCGGCGTTCAAAAAGGACAAGGTCGATACGCACCAGGTAACCAGCGGTGACCTGTTCGGCAGCCGCGATCACCTGCAGAACAATTACCTGTACCGCTACGCCGGCGCCAACATGGGCATCTTCGGCAACTCCACCGACGAAGCCGCCTACCTGAGCTACTTCGTCGACAGCGAGGGCAAACCGGCCAACGGCGCACGCCACAGCTACACCCTGCATTTCGACAAGGGCCAGTTGCCACCCTCCGATGCGTTCTGGTCGCTGACCATGTACGACGCCAAGACCAAGCTGCTGGTGCCGAACCTGAAGAAACGCTACCTGCTCAACTCGCGGATGCTGCCCAACTTCAAGCTCGATGCCGATGGCGGCCTGACGCTGCTGGTGGCCCACCACGAGCCACCGAAAGCCGAACAAAGCAACTGGCTGCCAGCACCGCCCGGCCCGTTCTACGCGGTATTGCGCATTTACCTGCCCAAGCCTGAAGTGGGTAACGGCCAATGGAAGCTGCCACCGCTCACACCGATCAAATAGCGCCTGGTCACGTAGTACCGCTGCACCCTGACATCAGGCATTTACAAGGAGTAGAGCCATGGTTTCACGTAGTCAATTGAGTGCGTTTACCGCCGCCACGCTGGCACTGATGCCAGGGATAGGGTTTGCCGACAATGCCAGGGATTGGCAGAACACCCCGACGGATCTGAACATGGTGTTCGGCTACTACAACCGGGTCGACACCAACACCCCGATCGACACGACATTGCCCATCAACGGCCTGTCGTTGAACGCCGACCTCTACCTGTTCCGCTACGCCCGTTCATTCGGCATCGACGGGCGCAACAGCGCCATCCAGTTTATCCAGCCGTACGCCGACGTTTCGGCGTCGTTCGACAACGCCCAGTTTTTCAGTGGGACCAAGCGCAACGGTGGCATGGGCGACACGCAGATTGTGTTCGCCCATAACATCTTCGGTGGCCCGGCATTGACCGCCGAGGAATTCGCCAGTTGGAAGCCCGAGACGTTCCTCACCGGTGCGCTGTGGATGACCATGCCCACCGGCGACTACGATAAAGACCGCATCATCAACATCGGCTCCAACCGCTGGGTGTTCAAGCCCGAACTGGGCTTCGGCACCCCGATTGGCCCGACCTGGCTGGAAATCAACACCTACGTGTCGCTGTTTGGCGACAACAAGGATTACCACGGCGACAGCAAGCTGGAACAAAAGCCGCTGTATGCCATCGAGGGTCACTACAGCTACACCATCAACCGCGCACTCTGGGTGTCGCTGGACGCCACCTACAACCGCGGCGGCGAAAGCAGGATCGACGGCGACTGGCAAGACAACAAACAGGAAAACGGCCTGCTGGGCGCCAGCCTGGGTTTTATGTTGTCACCCCAGTTTGGCGGCCTGATCGCCTATAACGACACGGTCTCCGAGCGCACCGGTTCACCCGATGTGAACACCTGGACCTTCCGCCTGCAGTACGTCTGGTGAGAGCCACCTTCACGGAATGAACGGAGTGCGCCATGTCCCGTATTCATCTCGCGCGTCTATTGCTGGCAGGCTTGCTGCTCACCCCTCACACCGTTTTGGCCGACGAGCTGGAACCCAAGGCCCTCACCGCCCTGGAGCAGATGGGTGGCTACCTGCGCAGCCTGCAGCAGTTTCGCATCGACGCCCACAGCCACACCGACCAGGTGCTGGAGAACGGCCAGACCATCGAGTTCAGTCACCAGACCCGCCTTGCAGCGATGCAGCCGGACAAGCTGCAAGTCTCGGTGGAAAGCGACGGTGAGCGCCGCAGCCTGTTCTACAACGGCCAGCGCTTCACCCTGTACGACAGCCGCAGCGGTTACTTCGCCAACCAGGCGGCACCGGCGAATATCGGCGGGTTGCTCGACCAGCTGAGTGAACGTTATGGCATCGAGCTGCCCCTGGCCGACCTGTTCCGCTGGCATCCCGGCACCGCCAAGGAGGTGGGCATCAGCAACGCCGTACTGATCGGCAGTGAAACCATCGACGGCCAGACCTGCACCCACTACGCCTATCGCCAGCCGGACATCGATTGGCAACTGTGGATTCGCCAGGGCGCGCAACCGCTGCCCTGCCGATTGGTGATCAGCCGCCGCGACACCGCCGAACACCCTCGGCACAGCGTCAACTACCTGTGGCAGCTCAACAGCCCGCCCAAGCCTGCCGACTTTGAGTTCACCCCGCCGGCCGGCGCCCGCGCGGTGCCCCTGCAACAGTTGGAGCCTCAGGGAGAACAGCCATGAAAAGCATGGCGGCGGTGCTGACCGCGACTTTGCTGCTGACGCTGTTCGATCCGCTGGCGGCCCAGGCCTGGCAACTGCGCGGCGGTGGTGGCGCACGCACGTTTGTGGTGCCCCATGGCGGCGGTGGCGGTTATCGCCCGCCCATGCCGGCGCCGCGCCCGATGCCTGTACCACGGCCGATGCCACCGCACCCGGAGCCCCATCCGCAACCCCATCCACAACCAGGACCTCATCCTGAGCCGGGGCCGCATCCGGGGCCCGGGCCACAACCGGGGCCACATCCTTACCC